>NZ_JBQGCX010000756.1:0-1856 GCF_052038725.1 Actinosynnema sp. | reverse complement strand
CGCCGCCACCACCGCCACCCGCCGCGAGATCGCGCTCGCGCTCAAGAGCGGCAACTTCGGCCCCGACGACCTGTTCACCTCGGCCTGGGACGCGCTCGCGTGAGCGCGGCGGAACAGCTCGCCGAGGCGGGCGCGCGCGTGGTCGAGGCCGGGCTCAGCCCCGGCAGCAGCGGCAACATCAGCGTCCTGGACGGCGACCGCGTCCTGCTCAGCGGCACCGGCGTGCCCCTGGGCGAACTGGGCCCCGAGGACATCGCCGTGCTGGACCTGGGCGGAACCCACCTGGGCGGCGCACGTCCCTCGAAGGAGTGGCCCCTGCACGTCGCGTTCTACCGCCGCTCCCCCGAGCACCGCGCGGTCGTGCACGTGCACTCCCCGTCCGCCGTCGCCGTGGCCTGCCTGGAGCCGTGGGCCGAGCACAGCGCCGTCCCGCCGCTCACCCCGTACTTCGTGATGCGCGTCGGCCAGACCCCGCTGCTGCCCTACCGCGCCCCCGGCGACCCCGGACTCGGCGCGGACCTGCTGGAGTGCCCCTGGGAGCTGCGCGCGGCGCTGCTGGCCAACCACGGTTCGGTCGTGGCGGGCGCCGGGCCTGCGGAGGCGGTGGACCGGGCCGTGGAACTGGAGGAGGCCTGCCGCATTACCCTGCTGACCAGCGGACTGGCCCGCAGGGAGCTCGACGCGACCGCGATCGCCGAGCTGTCGCGGCGCTGGTCGAGCCCGTGGGGCGGGCGCGCGGACCGATGAGGAGTTGACTGAACAGATGGCGCCGCTCATCCCGGAGCAGCGACGGCAGGAGATCCTGCGCAGGCTCAGGCAGGCGCAGGTGCTCAGCTACCACCAGCTCACCGAGCTCCTCGGCGTCAGCCACATGACCATCCGCAGGGACATCGCCGCGCTGGAGAAGCTGGGCAGCGTCGAGGTGACGCCGGGGGGCGCGAAGATCGCCACCAGGCTGCTGCGCGAACCGGAGCGCGCCGAGAAGATCGGCTCCGACCGGGCGGCGAAGACCGCGATGGCCCGCGCCGCCGCCGCGATGGTCACCGACTCCATGACGGTGTACCTGGACGCCGGGACCACGGTGCAGGCCATGCGGCCGTTCCTGGACGGGGCGCGGGACCTGACCGTGGTGAGCAACGACCTGGCGACCGTGGCCGACTTCTGCGACCACCCCGGAGTCGACCTGATCTGCCTGGGCGGGCGGGTGGAGGTGTCGAACCGGTCCACGGTCGGGCGGCTCGCGACGCTGGCGCTGCGGGAGCTGTCGCTGGACGTGGCGTTCCTGTCGTCGAGCTCGTGGGACGTCGAGCACGGGGTGAGCACGCCGGTGGAGGCGAAGGTCGACGTGAAGCGGGCGGCGCTGGCCGCGGCGACGACGTCGGTGCTGGTGGCGGGGAGCGCGAAGTACGGGCGGTTCGCGCGGTACCGGGCGCTGCGGCTGGAGGAGATCGACACGATCGTGACGGACGACGAGCTGTCGGACGAGGCGGCGGGGTTGGTCGAGGGGGTTGGGGTGACGCTGGTCCGGGCTGGGGCGGGTGACGGCGGGATCGGGGCGGGGTCGGGCGACGGGGTGGCTTGAGCGGGGGCGCCTTCTAGAGAGGAGGCGTGTCCTCCCCGCGCACGCGGGGGGGCTCCCGCTCTCCAGCCCTCGTCTACCCCCGCCTCTGCTCGGGAATCACCCTCGGCCTCCGGGCGCCAGCCACCACCCCGTTGCGCACGTGCCGGGCCGCCTCCCGCTCCGTCCACCCCTCCACGCCGATGTGCCCCGCCGCCGCGTCCAGGATCAACTCCTCGGCCTGCCGCTCCCCCAACCACCCCGCGCCGACCAGCTCCCCGAGCCTGCACGCGGCCGT
>NZ_JBQGCX010000755.1:0-4252 GCF_052038725.1 Actinosynnema sp. | reverse complement strand
CCGCGACGAGCGCGGCCACCGCCATGACGAGCGCGGAGCGGCCGAGCCCGTAGGCGATCACCGGCGCGGCCACGGCCGCCGCCAGTCCGGCCCAGAGCACGACGGCGCGGCGCGAGTACCGGTCGGCCAGCACGCCCGCCGCGGGCACGGCGAGCAGGAAGCCGACCGTGCGGGCGGCGAGCACCAGCCCGAGGACGGTCGGGGTGATCGAGCGCTCCAGGACCGCGAGGCCCAGCACGAACGGCAGGCTCCAGGTGGCCAGGCCGGACGCCGTGGCGCCGCACCACAGCCTCAGGAAGGCGGGGTCGAGCAGCAGCGGACCGCGGGGCGGGGCGTCCCCTCGCAGTTCTTCGGTGGTGGGGGGCATCGCGACCGCTCCTCGCTGAGGGGTGGGGACATCGGGGTCCGCACCAGGGTAGTGAAAACCGTTGTCGTTCTCACATCGACCCGACGTGAAGCCGAACCCCGATCACACCCCGTCGCCGAACCCGGACGCGGTTGACACGAATGGGGGTAGAAGAAAATGATTTTCATTGCATACCTTGGCGGGGCGCGGAGGGCCGTCCTCCGCAGGCGAAGCGCAGGAGAACGAGTGAACACGACCTCGCCCGGCCACCCGTTGATCGCTGAACTGCCCGACCTCCTCCCCGCCGAGCACATCGTCCGCATCAACACGCCGAAGGAGGACATCGGCTCGACTCGGTCGTACGAGTGGAACGGCTGGACCTTCCGGGTGCCACCCGGCGTGTTCACCCCCGGCGCCACCAGCCGCATGGTCCACGAGCGGCTGCTGGACGGCCGGATCGCCGTGCGGGGCCTGGTGTACGCCGCCATGGGCGTCGGGCTCGGCGTCGAGGCCGTCGCGGCCGGGGTCGCGGGAGCGGCCAAGGTCTACGCGCTGGACGTGCACGCGCCGAGCGTCGAGGCGGCGGCCGGGCACTTCGCCGAGTTCGTCGACGGGGGGAGCGCGCTGGTCCCCGGCGTCGGCGACCTGTTCGACCCGGTGCCCGAGGGCGAGCGGCTGGACGTGGTCACGTTCAACCCGCCCGCCGTGAGCCAGCGGGTCAGCGACGACCCCGACGTGGTGCGGAACGTGTGCGAGGGCGCGGTGATCGTCACCCGGTTCTTCGACCAGCTCGTGCGGCGGGACCTGCTCGCCGAGGGCGGCCGGGTGTACGTCGCGCTGTCGAACACCGCCGACCTCAAGGCGATCGTGTCGCACGCCGTCCGCATCGGACTGTCCCCCGCGCTGGAGCACCGGCACGACTGGGAGGACGGGGTCGTCACCCACGTCTTCCGCTTCACCGAGGCGGTGACCGCGTGAGCGGCGCCGTCGACGGGCTGATCGCCGACGTGCTCGCGGGCCGCCTCGGCCCCGACCCGGCGGACGTCGTGGCCACCAGCGTGTTCTGGGCCCACCACGGCACCCGCCTCGCGGGCGGGAACGTCACCTACCGCAACCAGTACTTGCTCGCGCGGGTCGGCGCGGCGTTCGGTGCCTGCGCGTTCGAGGCCGGGGAGCTGACGCCGGAGGTGTGCGCGGAGCTGTCCGGGCAGCCGCTGGAGGAGCTGCTGCGCGACGAGCGGTTGCCGCTGCGGATCGCCGCCCTGGACGCCTACCTGGCCACCACCGCCCCGCACCACGAGGCGGAGCACGCCGAGCCGGTCGAGCTGCCCGCCGGGACGCCGGAGGTCAGGGCGGTCGCCAGGGACGCCGCCATCGCGGGCCTGCTCGACCTGCCCGCGGGCGCGAAGGTCGCGCTGATCGGCGTGGTGAACCCGCTGGTCGCCGCGATCCGGGCGCGCGGCGCGGAGTGCCTGCCGTGCGATCTGAACCTCACCACCACGCAGTGGGGCGACCCGGTCACGCGCTCGATGCACGACGTGCTGCCGGTCGCGGACGCGGTCGTGGCCACCGGCATGACGCTGAGCAACGGCAGCTTCGACGTGATCCTGGCCTCCTGCCGGGAGCGCGGCGTACCGCTGGTGGTGTACGCGCAGACCGGCAGCGCCGTGGCCAGGCACTTCCTCGGCGCCGGGGTGACCGCGCTGTCCGCGGAGCCGTTCCCCTTCTCGCAGTTCAGCGCGGAACCGACCCGGCTCTACCGCTACCGGGCGAGACTGTCCGGATGAGGTCGTCCCGATGAGCCGAACACCCGCGCGCCCCGCGTCCGAGCCGAGGAGGCCCGTGCTCGACAGCTCCCGGCCGGACGTGCGGGCGCGCGGAACCGGTCACGCGCCCAGCCACCACGGCGAGCTCCTGCAGGGCTGCTTCGCCGACCGGGCGGGCGCGCGGCGCAACGGCCTGATCACGCTGCGGTTGGACGAGCCGCGCACCCGCGCCGAGTTCCGGCCCGACCCGGCGCTGCGGCCCGGCGAGGTGCGCGTGGTCCCGGAGGACCGGGTGAACACCGCGCTGGCGGCGGAGACGGCGGTGCGGGTGTGCGCCAGGCTGACCGGGCGCGCGGTGGTGGGCGGCCGGGTGCTGCTGTCCGGCGGGGTCCCGGTGGGGCTGGGCATGGGCTCGTCCACCAGCGACCTCATCGCGGCGGTGCGCGCGGTCGCCGACGCCTACCGGATCTCGTTGGGACCGCAGGAGGTCGCGGGCATCGCGGTCGGCGTCGAGTCCGCCAGCGACCCGCTCATGCTGGACGCGCGGCCGGTGCTGTTCGCGCAGCGGGAGGGCGCGGTGATCGAGGTGCTGGGCGAGCGGTTGCCGCCGCTGGTGGTGCTGGGCTGCCTGACCGGGGGCGGCGCGGCGGTGGACACGGCGGCGCTGCCGGTCGACGACTACTCCGACGACGAGGTGGCGGAGTTCGCCTCGCTGCGCGAGGAGGTCCGGCGGGCGGTGCGGCTGGGCGACCCGGTGCTGCTGGGCCGGGTGTGCACCCGCAGCGCGCTGCTGAACCAGCGCAGGCTGCCCAAGGCCGAGCTGCCGGACCTGCTCGGCGCGGCCGAGGAGGCCGGGGCGGTCGGCGTGCAGGTCGCGCACAGCGGCAACGTCGCCGGTGTGCTGTTCCGCGCGGACCGGGCAGGCTCCCGGACCCGCGCCGCCGAGTGCGCGCGGTTGTTGGCGCGCGACGGGATCCCGGTCACCGGGGTGTTCGACGCGCCGGGGAGCTGACCGGCGAGCAGAGCCGAACGATCAAGCGGAGGAGAACCGTGCACGACCACGTCGCGTCCGCCATCGCCCGACCCGATCTGATCAGCCTGGAGGACGGACTCGTCTGCGTGCGCTTCGAGACGATGAAGGTCGTCTCGGCGCTCGCCGCCGTGGAGGACCTGCTGGCGCGCGGGGTGGTCCGCCCCGGTGACACGCTGGTGGACAGCTCCAGCGGGATCTACGCGTACGCGCTCGCGCTGGCCTGCCACCGGTTCGGCCTGCGGTGCCTGATCATCGGCTCCACCACGGTCGACTCGGTGCTGCGCGCGCAGCTCGCGGTCCTCGGGGCGGAGCTGGAGCAGATGCCGCCGTCGCGGAACCTGAAGCTGGACCAGGACCGCCGGGTCCGGCGGGTGCGGGAGGTCCTGGACGAGCACCCCGAGTACCACTGGATGCGGCAGTACCACGACGACGTGCACTACCTGGGGTACCGGGTGGTGGCCGAGCAGATCGCCGCCGAGGTCGGCGGCGGGGTGTCGCTGGTCGGCGGGGTCGGCTCGGGGGCGTCCACCGGGGCGCTCGCGACCTACCTGCGGCAGCTCCGGCCGGACACCGAGCTCGTCGGCGTGCAACCGTTCGGGAGCATCACCTTCGGCAGCGAGCACGTGGTCGACCCGGAGATCATCATCGCCGGGATCGGGAGTTCGATCGTGTTCGGGAACGTCGCGCACGAGCTGTACGACGTGGTGCACTGGTGCTCGTTCGACTCGGCGCTGGCCGGGTCGGTGGACCTGCTGCGGCGGCACGCGGTGTTCGCCGGGCTGTCCACCGGGGCCGGGTTCCTGGCGGCGCGGTGGGAGCGGGAGCTGATCCCGCACCGCACGGCGGTGTTCGTCGCGGCGGACACCGGGCACCGGTACGCCGAGTCGGTGTTCGCCAGGCACCGCGAGGCCGCGGCGGTGGAACCCCGCGCGCCGCAGCTGGTGTCCAGCAGGGACGAGCTGGCGCTGCCGTGGTGCCGGATGGAGTGGAAGCGGGCCCCCGCGCCCGCGTCGAACGCCTGAGCGCGCCGCGCGCCGGCGGGGGCTCCTCCGGCGCGCCGGCCGTTCCCGGAACCGCGGTCAACCCCGCGGCACCGGCCACAGGTAA
>NZ_JBQGCX010000754.1:0-2428 GCF_052038725.1 Actinosynnema sp. | reverse complement strand
GGCGAGCTCGCCGCGGCCCACGTCGCGGGCGTGTTCTCCCTGGACGACGCGGCCCGCCTGGTCGCCGCGCGCGGCAGGCTCATGCACCAGCTGCCCGCGACCGGCGCCATGGTCGCCGTGGAGGCCACCGAGGAGGAGGTCCGCGCGAAGCTGGCAGGCCAGCCGGGGCTGGTCGACATCGCCGCCGTCAACGGGCCGCGCGCCGTCGTCCTCGCGGGCGAGGAACAGGCCACCCTGGCAGCCGCCGAGCCGTGGCGCGCCCTCGGCAGGCGCACCCGCAGGCTCAACGTCAGCCACGCCTTCCACTCCCCGCTCGTGGAGCCGGTCCTCGACGCGTTCGCCGAGGTCGCCGCCACCGTCACCTACCACCGGCCGACCACCCCGATCGTCTCCACCCTCACCGGCGCCGCCGACGCGCCGGTGGACACCCCCGACCACTGGGTGCGGCACGTGCGCGGCGCCGTCCGGTTCGCCCCCGCCACCACCGCGCTGGTCGCGCTCGGCGCCACCACGTTCCTGGAGGTCGGGCCGGACACCGTGCTCGCCACCATGGCCGAGCAGGTGCTCGACGCGCTGCCCGAGCGGCGCGACCGGGCCGCCCTCGCCTCCACCCGCCGCGACCGCCCCGAGGTCGACACCACCGCCGAGACCCTGGCGCTGCTGCACACCAGGGGAGTGGCCGTCGACTGGGCCGCGTTCCTCGACGGCTCCGGGGCCAGGCACGTCGACCTGCCCACCTACGGCTTCCAGCGCGACCGGTACGCGCTCGTCGTCGCCCCCGGCGCGGGCCGGACCGCCGCCGCCCCCGACTGGGAGGAGATCCACCCGACCCGGCCCGCCGAGCCGAGGTCCCTCGTCGTGCTCGACCTGGACCACGGCGCGGCCGACCTGCCCGGCCTGCCGGTCGTCACCACCGCCGCCGACGTGCCCGCCGACGCCGACGCGGTGCTGCTGCCGCTGGCCGTGCACCTCGCCGCCGACCCGGCGGACACCCCCGAGGCCCGCTACGCCCGCACCAGGGGCACCCTGGACCTGGTGCAGGGCTGGGACGGCCCCCGGCTCGTCGTCACCACCACCGGGATCGCCCCGGCGCTGGGCGGCGACCGGGCGGGCGAGGACGCCAGGCTCGCCTGGACCCTGCTGCGCGCCGCCGCCGAGCACAACGGGCGGGTCCTGCTGGTCGACCTGGACACCGACCGGCCCGACCCCGACGTGCTCGCGGCCCTGCTCGCGGCGGGCGTCCCGCTGGCCGCCGCGCGCGGCGACCGGCTCCTGGTCCCGCCCCGCGAGGGCGCGCCCACCGCCGAGCCGGTCACCTCGCGGCTGCTCGCCGACCTCGCCGCCGCGCCCGCCGCCAAGCACCGGACGATCCTGCTGGCGGCCGTGCTCGCCGAGGTCGCCTCGGTGCTGCACCGCGACGACGCCGACGGCATCGAGGAGGACCGGGCCCTCCAGGAGCTCGGCTTCGACTCGCTCACCTCGGTCGACCTGCGCAACCGGCTCAACGCCGCCACCGGCGCGGCGCTGCCCGCCACCGCCGTGTTCGACCACCCGACCCCGGCCGCCCTCGCCGACCACCTGCTCGGGCTGCTCGCGCCCGGCGGGCCGGAACCCGCCGCGCCGCTGCACGCCGAGCTGGACCGGCTGGAGTCGCTGCTCGCCACCGCCCCGCGCGGCGGCGACGGCGCCGAGTCGACCGCCGAGGTCGCCGACCGGCTGCGCGCCATCCTCGCGCGGCTCACCGAACCCACCACCGCCGCGAACACCCCTGGCGAGGACCCGGTGGGGCAGCTGGCGGAAGCCACCGCGGACGACCTGTTCGCGTTCATCGACAACGAGCTGGGCCGCACCGCGGGCTGACCGCCCGACACCGACGACGCACGTGCCAAGGAGGGCGGGAACCCGCATGTCCCAGGACAAGGAAGACAAGCTCGTCGAGTACCTGAAGTGGGTCAGCGCCGACCTGAAGAAGACCAAGCAGCGCCTCGCCGAGCTGGAGTCGGGCAAGCGCGAGCCGGTCGCCATCGTCGGCATGGCCTGCCGCTTCCCCGGCGGCGTGTCCTCACCCGAGGACCTGTGGCGGCTGGTCGCCGACGGCCGGGACGCCATCGCGCCCTTCCCCGACGACCGGGGCTGGGACACCGACGGCATCTACGACCCCGAACCGGGCCTGCCCGGCAAGTCCTACTCGCGGCACAGCGGGTTCATCGCGGACGCCACCACGTTCGACGCCGAGTTCTTCGGCATCAGCCCCCGCGAGGCCACCGCCATGGACCCCCAGCAGCGGGTCCTGCTGGAGGTCGCCTGGGAGGCGCTCGAACGCGCCCACCTCGACCCGGCCGCGCTCAGGGGCAGCCGCACCGGCGTGTTCGCGGGCATCGTCGCCCAGAGCTACCTGGGGCTCAGCGGCCCCACCGACCTGGAGGGC
>NZ_JBQGCX010000753.1:0-2274 GCF_052038725.1 Actinosynnema sp. | reverse complement strand
TCCGGGTCGTCGCCGTCCAGGACCTGGGCGAGCGGGGTGTCCAGCTCGGCGTCGAGCAGCGCGCACGCCTCGTCGAACGCCTCGGCGAACACCGGCCAGGCGGCGCGCAGCTCGCGCCCCATGCCCGCGCGCTGCGCGCCCTGCCCGGTGAACAGCAGGGCGAGGGCCCCGGTGGAGCGGGCGGCGCGCACGACGCCCGGCCCGGAACCGGTGGTGGCCAGGGCTTCCAGGGACTTGAGCACCTCGGCGGGGTCGCCGGGGACGATCGCCGCGCGGTGCTCCAGTGCCGCGCGGGTGGTGGCGGTGGCGTGGGCCAGGTCGGTCCGGTCGACGCCGTCCGCGAGCAGCGCCAGCAGGTTCTCCGCCTGGGCGCGCAGGGCGCCCTCGTCGGCGGCGGCCAGCACGATCGGGGCGGGCACGGCCCTGGTGGGCGCGTCCTGGGCGGACGTGGTCGGCGCGGTCGGGGCCTGCTCGACGATGACGTGCGCGTTGGTGCCGCTGATGCCGAAGGAGGAGACGCCCGCGCGGCGCGGGTGGTCGGTCTCCGGCCACGGCCGGGGCTCGGTCAGCAGCTCGACCGCGCCCCCGCTCCAGTCGACCCGGTCGGTGCGCTGGTCGGCGTGCAGCGTGCGGGGCAGCACGCCCGCCCGGATCGCCATGATCATCTTGATCACGCCCGCGACGCCTGCCGCGGCCTGGGTGTGGCCGATGTTGGACTTGATCGAGCCCAACCAGAGCGGCTCGTCGCGGTCCTGGCCGTAGGTGGCGATGACGGCCTGGGCCTCGATCGGGTCGCCGAGCACCGTGCCGGTGCCGTGCGCCTCGACCGCGTCCACCTCGGACGGCCGCAGGCCCGCGACGGCCAGCGCGGAGCGCATGACCCGCTGCTGCGACGGCCCGTTGGGCGCGGTCAGGCCGTTGGACGCGCCGTCCTGGTTGACCGCGCTGCCGCGCAGCACCGCCAGCACCTCGTGCCCGTTGGCCCTGGCGTCGGAGAGCCGCTCCAGGACCAGCATCCCGACGCCCTCGGACATCGCGGTGCCGTCCGCGTCGGCGGAGAACGACTTCGCCCGCCCGCCCGGCGCCAGGCCGCGCTGGAGGCTGAAGTCGATGAACGTGTCCGGCGTGGCCATGACGCTCACGCCGCCCGCCAGCGCCAGCGAGCACTCCCCCGCCCTGAGCGCCTGCGCGGCCAGGTGGAGGGAGACCAGCGAGGAGGAGCACGCGGTGTCGACCGAGACGGCCGGGCCCTCCAGGCCCAGCACGTAGGACACCCGGCCGGAGGCGACGCTGCCCAGGCTGCCGTTGCCGACGTACCCGGCCAGGTCCTCGGGCACCGACCGCAGGCGGGTCGCGTAGTCGTTGTACATCACGCCCGCGAACACGCCGGTCGCGCTGCCGCGCAGCGACACCGGGTCGATCCCGGCCCGCTCCAGGGCCTCCCACGCGGTCTCCAGCAGCAGGCGCTGCTGCGGGTCGGTGGCCAGGGCCTCGCGCGGGCTGATGCCGAAGAACCCGGCGTCGAAGTCGGCGGCGTCGTGCAGGAAGCCGCCCTCCAGGGAGCAGGACTTGCCGACCTTGCCGGGTTCCGGGTCGAACAGGGCGTCCAGGTCCCAGCCGCGGTCGGTCGGGAACGCGCTGATGGCGTCGACGCCGCCGTCGAGCAGCCGCCACAGGTCCTCGGGCGTGCTGACGTCGCCGGGGAAGCGGCAGCCGATGCCGACGACCGCGATCGGGTCGTCGTCCACCGCGCGGGTGGGCGCGGCGGGCAGGTCGGCGGCGGGCTCGGCGTCGCCGACCAGCTCGGTCTCCAGCAGGGCGGCCAGCAGCTCCGGGTTCGGGTGGTCGAACACCAGGGTCGCGGGCAGCCGCAGGCCGGTGGCCGCGACCAGGCGGTTGCGCAGCTCGACCGCGGCGAGCGAGTCGAAGCCCAGGTCGCGGAACGCGCGGCGCGGGTCGACGGACGCCGCGCCGTCGTGGCCGAGGACGGCCGCGACGTGCGAGCGCACCAGGTCCAGCACCACGCGGGTCCGGTCGGCCGGGGGCAGCGCGCGGAGCCTGCGGGCCAGCGCGGAGCCGCCGTCCTCCTCGCCGGTGACGCCGGAGCGGCGGACCTGCTTGCGCACCAGGGACTTCAGCAGCGCGGGCAGCGCGTCGCGCTCGCGCAGCGCGGCCAGGTCGAGGCGCATCGGCACCAGCAGCGGCTCGGTCGAGGCGAGGCTGGCGTCGAACAGCGCGAGGCCCTCCTCGGTGCTCAGGCCGGTGACGCCGGAG
>NZ_JBQGCX010000752.1:0-2811 GCF_052038725.1 Actinosynnema sp. | reverse complement strand
AGCACCGGCTTGGCGTCGGCGCCGAGCGCCTTGGCCGCCGAGTCCTCCTCGGGCGTGAACACGTCGTCGGCGGTGAACAGGAAGCGCACCATGCCGGAGACCTCGGACAGCACGACGAGGCGCTCCTGCACGAGCGGCGCGACCCCGCGCAGCACGGCCAGGTCGGCCTCGGCGGGCTCCGCCGGGAGGACGCCGTCCGCGACGAGGTGCGGCAGCGAGCGGCTGACGAACTCCTCGACGGGGAGCGCGCGCAGGTGCGTGGCGTTGATCGCCTCGGCCTTCTTGAGGTCGAAGCGGGCCGGGTTGGCGCTGACCTTCGCGATGTCGAAGGCGGCGACGAGCTCCTGCGTGGTGAAGATGTCGCGGTCGTCCGCGATGGACCAGCCGAGCAGCGCGAGGTAGTTCAGCAGGCCCTCGGGCAGGAACCCGCGGTCGCGGTACAGGAACAGGTTGGACTGCGGGTCGCGCTTGGACAGCTTCTTGTTGCCCTCGCCCATGACGTAGGGCATGTGGCCGAAGAGCGGGGTGAACGTGGTGACGCCGATGCGCTGGAGGGCGCGGTAGAGCCCGATCTGGCGCGGGGTGGACGGGAGGAGGTCCTCGCCGCGCAGGACGTGCGTGATGCCCATGAGGGCGTCGTCGACGGGGTTGGTGAAGGGGTACAGCGGGTCGCCGTTGGCGCGCACCAGGACGGGGTCGGGCGTGGTGCCCGCCTTGAAGGTGATCTCGCCCCGGACGAGGTCGGTCCAGGACAGGTCCTCGTCGGGCATCCGCAGGCGCAGCACGGGCTCGCGCCCCTGCTCGCGGTAGGCGGCCTTCTGCTCGTCGGTCAGGTCGCGGTCGAAGCCGTCGTAGCCGAGCTTCGGGTCCTGGCCCGCGGCGCGGCGGCGGGCCTCGACCTCGTCGGGGGTGGTGAAGGACTCGTAGAGCTCGCCCGCTTCGAGGAGCCTGCGGGCGATGTCGGCGTAGATCTCGCGGCGCTGGCTCTGCCGGTACGGCTCGTGCGGGCCGCCGACCTCGGGACCCTCGTCCCAGTCGAGGCCGAGCCACCGCATCGCGTCGAGCAGCGCGAGGTAGGACTCCTCGGAGTCGCGCGCGGCGTCGGTGTCCTCGATGCGGAAGACGACTTTGCCACCGGTGTGCCGGGCGTAGGCCCAGTTGAACAGCGCGGTGCGGATGAGCCCAACGTGGGGCGTGCCGGTCGGCGACGGCGAGAAGCGGACGCGGACCTCTTGGGGTGCGGATGCGGTGCTCATGACCGGGTGAGCGTATCCCCCTTGACCGGGTTCCGGCCGGGGAGCATCCTGGGCTTATTCAACTGGTGTTGAAAAGGGGTGTGGCGTCATGACCAGGACCTCGATCGCCATCGCGGGCGGCGGCCCCGCCGGGATGGTGCTGGGCCTGCTGCTCGCCAGGGCGGGCGTGCGGGTGACCGTGCTGGAGAAGCACGGGGACTTCCTGCGGGACTTCCGGGGCGACACCGTGCACGCGTCCACGCTCGGGCTGCTCGACGACCTCGGGCTCGGGCCCGCGTTCGACGCGATCCCGCCCCGGTACGTGGAGCGGATGCGGGTGGTGGCGCCCGGCGGGGCGGCGACGGTCGCGGACATGCGGCGGTTGCCCGGCAGGCACAAGCGGATCGGGTTCGTGCCGCAGTGGGACCTGCTGGAGCTGCTGGCGCGCGCCGGGCGCGCGGAGCCCGCGTTCACGCTGCTGATGAACGCCGAGGTGACCGGGTTGCTCCGGGAGGGCTCGAAGGTCACCGGGGTGCGGTACCGGACGCCGGGGGGCGAGGTCTCGCTGGGCGCGGACGTGGTCGTGGCGGCGGACGGGCGGACCTCGCGCGTGCGGGCGGAGGCCGGGTTGGCGGTGCGGTCGTTCGGCGCGCCGATGGACGTGTGGTGGTTCCGGGTGCCCGTGCGCGAGGGGGACGAGCTCGGCGAGGTGCTGGGGCGGTTCGGGCGCGGCGAGGCGCTGGTGGCGATCCCGCGCACGGGCTACTTCCAGTGCGCGTTCCTGATCCGCAAGGGGACGGACGCGCGGCTGCGGGCCGAGGGGGTCGAGCGGTTCCGGGGGCGGGTGGCCGCGCTGATGCCCGCGCTGGCCGACCGGGTCGGGGAGATCGCGTCGCTGGACGACGTGAAGCTGCTGGACGTGCGGCAGAACCGGCTGCGCACCTGGCACCGGGACGGGCTGCTGTGCGTCGGGGACGCCGCGCACGCCATGTCGCCGGTGGGCGGGGTGGGGATCAACCTGGCGATCCAGGACGCGGTGGCGGCGGCGCGGTTGCTGGCCGGGCCCGCGCTGCGCGGGGCGGTGACGCCGGACGTGCTGAGGCGGTTGCGCAGGCGGCGGTTGTTCGCGACGGCGGCGACGCAGGCGGCGCAGCGGGTGCTGCAGCGGGCGGTGATGCGGGAGCCGGGGGCGTCGGAGCGCCCGGCGCGGGTGCCGCTCCCGCTGCGGCTGGCGCAGCGGTTCCCGGTGCTCCAGGCGGTGCCGGCCTACCTGGTGTCGATCGGGCTGCGGCCGGAGCCGACGCCGGGGTTCGCGAGGCGCTCGCCCGCGCCAGTGCGGTGAGGCGCGCCGCGGGTTTCCGCGCGCTCGGGTGAAGTCCGGTGCGGCCGAGCGGGTGCCGCGCGCGGGGCGCGGTTCAGGCGCGGCGGCGGGATTTGGTGCGCCGCAAGGGTTCTCGCGGCGCGCGGGCGGACGGCCGGGACCCCACTGGTGCGGCGCCGGGGGCGGGTGGCCGCGCTGATGCCCGCGCTGGCCGACCGGGTCGGGGAGATCGCGTCGCTGGACGACGTGAAGCTG
>NZ_JBQGCX010000751.1:0-5376 GCF_052038725.1 Actinosynnema sp. | reverse complement strand
GCCCGGCCGCAGCAGCATCGCCCAGACGTAGCTGCGCACCACCACGCGCACCAGGATCGGCGAGACCACCACCACCCGCACCGCCGCCGCCTGCCACGGGCGGCGCATCGTGTGCACGCACCAGGCCAGCGGGTAGGCGATCAGCACGGTCAGCAGCGACACGGTCAGACCCAGCCGCATCGTCACCCCGACCACCGACCACAGGTAGCCGTCCGACAGCGCCACCCGCCACGTGCCCAGGTCGAACGGGGCGAACAGGGTGCTGGTCTGCTCGGTGCGGGTGCTGTAGGACACCAGGAGCGCGACGATCGAGCAGAACGCCAGCACCAGGAACGCGGTGCCGGGCGCGAGCAGGAGCGCGGCCAGCCGCCGCCGGGGCGCGCTCACCCGGCCGCACCCGGCTCGTCGCGCAGCCGCAGCACGTCGCCCGCCGCGAAGCCCACGCCGACCAGCTCGCCGGGCCGCGCCGAGCTCTCGCCCGGCGGCAGCTCGACCAGCAGCTCCCGGCCGGCGCCCGTGACGACGGTGACCCGCAGGCTGCGCCCGGTGAACCCGGTGGTGCTCACGCGCCCCGTGCCGCGCGCGTCCGGTGAGTCCGGCTCGACCAGGCGCAGCGACTCGGGCCGCACCGCCAGCGCGTCGAACCCGGCCGCGTCCACGCCCGCGAACCGCAGCCCGTCCACCTCGGGGGCGGCCGAGCCGTCGGTGGCGAACACGTTGTTCTCGCCGATGAACCCGGCGACGAACCGGCTGCGCGGCGCCGCGTACAGCTCGCGGGCGCTGCCGCTCTGCTCCACCAGGCCCCGGTTCATGACCGCGATCTCGTCGGCGATCTCCATCGCCTCGGCCTGGTTGTGCGTCACGCACACGAACGTCGTGCCGGTCTCCTGCTGCCACCGGCGCAGCTCGCGCCGCATCCGCAGCTGCAGCGCCAGGTCCAGCGCGCTCAGCGGCTCGTCGAGCAGCAGCACGTCCGGCTTGAGCACCAGCGAGCGGGCGATCGCGACCCGCTGCCGCTGCCCGCCGGAGAGCGTGGCGGGGGAGCGGCCCGCGAACTCGGTCATCGCCACCAGGTCCAGGATGTCGCCCACCCGCCTGCGCGCCTCGGCCTTGTCCCGCAACCGGTCCGGGCCCGAGCGCAGCCCGAACGCGACGTTCTCGGCCACGCTCAGGTGCGGGAACAGCGCGCCGCTCTGGAACACCAGGTTGGTGGGCCTGCGGTGCGCGGGCGTGCGGGTGTGGTCGACGCCGCCGATGACGACCCTGCCGCCGTCCGGGACGTCGAGCCCGGCGACGATCCGCAGCAGCGTCGTCTTGCCGCAGCCGGACGGGCCGAGCAGGCAGTGGAAGGTGCCCGCCGGGATCGTCAGCGACACCCGGTCCAGCACGGTCGTGCCGTCGAAGCGGCGGGTGACGTCGGTGATCTCGACGGAGCTGGCGGTCGTGGACTCCGGGGTTGCTGCCATGGGGGCGCCCGTCATGTCAGATGTTGGCCTTGACGTCGTTGTTCCACGCGGTCGTGGCGTCCTTGAGGCTGCCGACCAGCGCGTTCCAGTCCAGCTTGATCGCACCCTCCACAGTGGACAGCTGGAAGCTCGGGCGGTCGGCGTGCTCGGGGGCCAGGGTCGCGCCGTCCACCAGCGGGATCGTGCCCGTGGCGGCGCAGTACGCGCTCACCCGCGCCGGGTCGAACAGGTCGTTCATCAGCTTCGCGGCGGCCTGCACCTGCGCGTCCGTGGAGCCCTTGACGATCTGGAAGCCCTCGGGGAACGCCATCACGCCCTCCTCGGGCACCGCGAACCCGATGGGGTCGCCCGCCTTGATCCACGGCTCGGCCACGCCCTGGAAGCCGGGGGCGATCACGACCTCGCCGGAGACCAGCTGCTGGCGCAGGGCGTCCAGCGAGGAGATGAAGCCCCGGAACTGGCCGTCGCGCGCGGCCCGGCCGAACACGTCGATGCCGGGCTGGAAGTCCGCCTCGCTGCCGCCGTTGAGCTTGGAGATCACCGGGAGCGCGTTGACGCTGAACGACGGCGCGTCCCAGGTGGTCACCTTGCCCTTGTGGGCGCTGTCGAACAGCTCCATCCAGCTCTTGGGCGGACCGTCCGGGAAGGCTTTCTTGCTGTACACCAGGCCCATCGCGTCCATGACCAGGTACGCGCCCTTGCGGTCGGCGATCCGGTAGGCGCTGTTGACCTTGTCGGCGTTGGTGACCGAGTCCGGCACCGGCAGCCACAGGTCGCTGGCGCTGCCCTGGGCGAAGCTCTGCGGGTTGAAGAAGCCGAGGTTCAGCAGCGGGTTGTCCGGGTTGATCTGCACCGACGACACCAGCTTGGGGAAGGTGTCGGCGTTGGTGCCCTCGATGTAGCTCAGGTCGACGCCGTTGGCCTTGGCGAACGCCTCGCCGACCTGCTTGGGCACCGTGCCCTGCGCGCCCGCCCAGTGGAACATCGTCAGCTTCGTGGCCCCCGACGGCGAGGACGGGGACGAGCCGCCCGGCGTGCCGCAGGCGGCCAGGCCCGCCGCGAGGCCCGCGAAGGCCGTCGCGCGGAGGAAGCTCCGCCGGGACGGGGAGAAGTTGTTCATGCCGGACCTCCTCGGGACACCCAGCCGTGCGCGACGGACGGCGGGGGACGGCGAGCCGCCCGAGGGGAACTTCGCATACGAATTCGTATGCGAACAAGGGTGAACCGGGTTCATCTCAAAGGGTGAGAGAGCTGGCGGCCGAACGCCGTGTGAGCTAGGTGGCAAGCCGATAAGCTGCGGAAACGCTGCCGTCACTCCGGCGCTCGCGTGGCAGGGTGATGTCACGCACGGGTGAACCGCGCGAGTCGCGCGCCGCCGCGCCCTGTGATCGGGGGCACAGCGCCGGTAGCATCGGTGGCGGCAGCTACCCTGCCGCCTGTGGCACGCGCGCTCGTGATCGGCAACAGCGACGGCATCGGCCTGGCGCTGAGCAGGAGGCTGCTCGCGGACGGTTGGCAGGTGGTCGGCCTGTCCCGCCGAGCCGCTCCCGTCGAGCACCCCGCCTACGCGCACCACACCCGCGACGTCACCGATCCCGGCTACCCGGCCCTGCTCGCCGAGATCGGCCACGTGGACCTGTGCGTGTACGCGGCGGGCGTCGGCGACCTCCTGGAGCTGCCCGACCTGGCCCCGCAGACCAGGGCCCTGGAGGTCAACCTCCTCGGCCTGGCCCGCACCGCCGAGGTCGTGCTGCCCGACATGCTCGCGGCGGGCTCCGGTCACCTGATCGGCCTGTCCAGCCTCGCCGACGCGCTGATCTCCCCGCAGGCGCCCGGCTACGCCGCGTCCAAGGCGGGCATGACCTCGTACCTGCGCGGCCTGGCCGGGGCCGCGCGCGGCACCGGGGTGGCGGTCACCTGCGTCCGGTTCGGCTTCGTCGACACCAAGATGGCGAAGTCCCCGGCGAAACCGGCGCTGCTCACCGTGGACGAGGCCGTGGACGCCCTGCTCCGCTGCCTGCGCACCCGCCCCGCCGTGCTCTCCCGCCCGCGCAGGATGGCGGTGGCGGCCACCGCGCTGCGCCTGCTCACCGCCCTCCGCCGCTGACCCAGGCCGCTGACCCAGGCCGCTGACCCCGGTCGCCGCCCTCCGCCGCTGACCAGGGCCGCCGCCCTCCGCCGCTGAGCCGGACCGCCGACCTCGGCCCGTGCGGGACGCGCGCCGCCCCCGGACCGGCTCAGCGCTTCCCGGTGTCCCCGGCGTCCCCGGCACTCCCGCTGCTCCCGGCGACCTCGGCCAGGATCCGGGCCAGCTCCACCGGCCGCGTCCGCATCGGCCAGTGCCCGGAGTCGACGTCCACGAACTCCACCCGCCGCGCCCGAGCCAGTTCCGGCACGTCCCCGTCCGCGATCCACTTCCGTGCGTCGTCCACCCCGAACTCCGGGCACACCACCATGACCGGCACGGCGAACCGCCGCTCGTCGCGCAGCCGCACCACCCCCAGCGCCACCCCCTCGGGCACCGGGATCGCGCCCTCCTCGATCTCCCGCCGGGCCTCGGCGTCCAGGTCCGCGCTGTCCGGCCCCTCGAACACGTCCCAGCCGGGGAACGGCACCGCCCCGTCCCGCACCTCGAACCCGCTGGTGTAGGTCCCGCCGTCGGCCACGGGGAACCCGCCGACGAGCACCGCCCCGGCCACCGCGCCCGGCCGCGCGTCCGCCGCCAGCCAGGCCAGGCTGCTCGCCGCCGAGTGCCCCACCACCAGCGGTCGCTCCGCCGCGTCCACGGCCGCCACCACCGCGGCCACCTGGTCCTCCAGCGTGGCCGTCCCGTCCCCGATCCCCTGGCCGGGCAGCACCAGCGGCACCGGCCGGTGCCCCAGCGCCCGCAGCTCGGCCGCGACCTCGTCCCACGCGGACCCGTGCAACCACAGCCCGGCGATCAGCAGCACATCCATCGGCGTTCCCCTCACAGCGGTGGACCTTCGGCACTACGGCCCGAACCGTAAGGGCGATTCCGGACGATCTGCTTCCTGTTCACCGAAGGGGTTGATCTAGCCTCGCCGGATGCCGAGCGACACCAGCCCCACCGCTCGCGCGCTGCTCGCCCTGGAGCTGCTCCAGCTCCGCGGCACGACCACCGCCCGGCAGCTCGCCGACCGGCTCGGCGTCACCGAGCGGGCCGCCCGCCGCTACGTCGACGTCCTGCGCGAGGCGGGCGTGCCGGTCGAGTCCGAGCGCGGCCCGCACGGCGGCTACCGCATCCGGCGCGGCGCGCGCCTGCCCCCGGTCGCGTTCACCCAGGACGAGGCGCTGGGCCTGGTCATGGCCGTCCTGGACGGCCACCCGACCGCCACCAGCGCGGGCGACCCGGTCGGCGCGGCGCTGGACCGCGTCATCCGGGCCCTGCCCGAGCAGGTCGCGCGGCAGGCGGCGGCGCTGCGCGCGCACGCCTCCACCGCGCCCGACCGGTCGCGCGCCACCGTCGACCCGGCCACCACCAGCGCCCTCGTCACCGCCATCGCCGAGGGCAACCGGGTGGTCATCGCCTACGAGAGCGCGGGGGGCCGCCGCTGGGAGACCGAGGTGGACCCGTGGGCGGTCGTCGTCAGGCACGGCCGCTGGTACCTGCTGTGCCACTCGCACCACGCCGACGCGATCCGCACCTACCGCGTCGACCGCGTCCGCGCGATCACCCCGACCCGAACCCCGTCCCGGCCCCCGGCGGACCTGGACCCGGTGGCCGTGCTGGAGGAGAACCTGGGCACGGGCTGGGAGTTCCCCACCAGGGTCCGCTTCGACGCCCCGCTGCCCGAGGTCGCCGAGTGGGTGCGCCCGTCCATGGGCAGGCTGGAGGCGCGGGGGAGCGGGTGCGTGCTCGTCGGCAGCACGAGCAACCCGGCGATGTACG
>NZ_JBQGCX010000750.1:0-3415 GCF_052038725.1 Actinosynnema sp. | reverse complement strand
TGCTCTGCTCGACCGAGGACAGCGAGCCGTCCGCCTCGACCCGGTGGAAGCCGACGCCGAGCCCGCCCCGGTCGGCGTTGTTGACCAGGCCCGCGCCGACCTGGACCGCCTCCGCGGTGTAGGCCTGGCCCTCGACGGCGGTGAACTCGAACCAGTCGACGTCCCGCGCCTGGGTCTTGCCGGGCAGCGGGTCGCGCTCCTGGCAGATGGCGCGGTGCGCGGTCTCGCCCGGCGCGATCGGGGCCGCCGCGGCGCCGGGGACGTCGTCGACCTCCCACGGGTCGGGCGCGCAGTCGACCAGCGCGTGCGCGGGGGCCGTCGCCAGGGCGGAGAGCACGAGCGCCGCGCCGGACGCGGCCAGCAGTCGGGTGAAGCGGTTCCGCATGACACTCCTGTCGGACGTCGTTCGCGGCGGCGCTTCCCACTATCGGCCAAATCGATGAAATTTCAAGTACGGCGTTCGGGGGCCCGCCCCCTCACCGGCTGAAGTCGTCCACCAGCGAGGTCACCGCCCGCTCGGCCCGCCCGCGCGTCGCCGCGCCCCGCAGCACCGCGCGCATCCCGTCCACGAACAGCGGGTCGACGCCCCGGTCCGCGCACTCGGCGCGCAGGAACCCCGCGTCGTCCGCCAGCATCCGCAGCGGGAAGTGGTCGGGCTCGTGCTCGCCCGCGTCGACCCTGCGGGCGTAACCGGGGACCAGCGAGGCCACGAACTTCAGGGTGCCCTCCAGCAGCGGCACGCCGTCCTCGGCCTTCAACCCCACCGAGCGCATCAGCGCCACGGCGTGCGTCACGGTCATCAGGCCCGCGAGGAACACGTCGAACGCGGCCAGGTCCAGCACCGCCACGACGCCCTGGTCCGGGTCCAGGTGCATCACCTCGCCCAGCGCCCCGAGGGTGTCCCGGTGCCGCTCGAACAGCTCCGGCGGCCCGCCGAGCACCGTCATCGACTCGGGGCCGCCCAGGTCCTCGGGCGTGGTGAGCGGGCACATCTTGAGGAACCCCACGCCGCGCCGCCCGGCCTCGGCGGCGGTCCGCCCGGTGTCGGCGCTGGTGCCGAGGCACACCCCCACGACGGTGCGGCCCGCGTGGTCGGCCAGCAGCTCGCGCAGCGCCTCCTGCTCGGACACGCACACCACGACCAGGCCGCGCGCGTCCGCCGGGTCCCCGAGCGCCGACGCGCCCAGCGCGAGCAGCGGCGCGGCCTTGGCGGGCGTGCGGTTCCACACTGAGGTCGGGTGGCCCGCGGCCAGGAACGCGCGGGCCAGCGCGGACCCCATCCGGCCCAGGCCGAGCACGCTCACGGGTTCGGGGTGGGGCACGCCCATCGGCTGCCTTCCTCCTCGCTGGTTCGGGCAGCCGGTGGGCCTGCCGGGACGATCACATGGGGCCGTTGAGGTTGTTGCCGCGCGCGTTGGGGTCGGTGCTGGTGTAGAAGTCCTGCATGAACTTCTGGAACTCCTGCTTGGTCAGCGAGCCGGAGCCGTCCACGTCGAGCGCGTCGAACGCCGCCTCCGGGTCCTGGATGTTCCAGGCCGAGGCGAAGGCGATGAACTCCTCGCGGGTGAGCTGCTGGCTGCCGTCGATGTCGACGTAGTCGAACAGCGCGTCCACGAACGGGATCAGCGCGGCGTTCATCGTGGTCTGGTCGGCCTCGATGTGGGCGCTGATGTACTCCGTGCGGCTGACCCGCTGGCCGGGCACCGCGCCGCTGATGCCGGACATCTGGTCCCACCACTGCATGGTCGCCGCGTGCAGCGCGCCGTACTTCGACGGGTCGGCCATGTCGCCGAGGGCGATGCGGGTCGCCTCCACGCGCTGGGTGAGGTCCTCGGGGGAGAGGAAGCCGTCGCCGTTCGCGTCGAGGGCGTCGAAGTCGGAGCCGAGCTTCTGCTCGAGCAGGTCGATGCTTGCCACGGGCTTTCCTTCCGATCGCTGATCACGTTGCACCGCCAACCCTCCTGAGGTCCGGAGGAGAGCGTCAACCGGAGCGGGGGAACAACAGCGCATCGGGTCATCATTTGCCCCCCACCGCGTGAACGGAGCCGGTCCACATCGGACTCGACGTCGCCACGCCCGCACGTGAACCCTCCTTCGAGTGAATGTCGACCGGTTCGCCTCGGGCGGTTGCCGGTGGTCAGCGGGGCGGACGGCCCGGCGGCGCGCGGCGGTCGCGCTCCCTGCGGCGACGCGGCGGCCGTGCCCGTCGTTACTGTGCCCCGTCGTCCGGACCGGCCGGGGTCGGACCGGCTGGCGCGTCGGGCCGAGCGGGGAGGTCGGGGTGGGGGAGTCCGAGGAGCAGCGGCTGGGCCGCTACCTGCGGCAGGCGGTCGCCCAGGTCGTCCAGGCGCGCGAGCGCGTCGCCGAGCTGGAGGCGCGCGAGTCCGACCCGATCGCCGTGGTCGGCGCGGCCTGCCGGTTCCCCGGCGGCGTGCGCTCGCCCGAGGACCTGGCGCGGCTGGCGGCCGACGGCGGCGACGCGATGAGCCCGTTCCCGCTGGACCGGGGCTGGCCCGCCGACCTGCACGACCCCGACCCGGACGCGCCCGGCCGCACCTACGTGCGCGAGGGCGGCTTCCTGCCCGACGCTGCCCTGTTCGACCACGGGTTCTTCGGGATCTCCGCCCGCGAGGCGGCCACGACCGACCCGCAGCAGCGGTTGCTGCTGGAGACCGCGTGGGAGGCGCTGGAGCGCGCCCGGATCGTGCCCGCGACCCTGCGCGGCAGCCGGACCGGCGTGTTCGCGGGCGTCATGTACGGCGACTACGGCCGCCTGCCAGGCACGGACGCGCGCGGGTTGGAGGGCCACCTGGTCACCGGCGTCGCGGGCAGCCTCGCGGCGGGCCGGATCGCCTACCTGCTGGGCCTGGAGGGGCCCGCGATCGCGCTGGACACCGCCTGCTCCTCGTCGCTGGTCGCGCTGCACCTGGCGGTGCGGTCGCTGCGCTCGGGCGAGTGCGACCTGGCGCTGGCGGGCGGTGTCGCGGTGATGTCCACCCCCGACGCGTTCACCGGCTTCGCCCGGCACCGCGCGCTCGCCCCCGACGCCCGCTGCAAGCCGTTCGCCGCGGACGCGGACGGCGCGGTGTGGGGCGAGGGCGCGGGCCTGCTGGTGCTGCAACGGCTCTCCCGCGCCCGCCGCGAGGGGCGCCCGGTGCTGGCGCTGGTGCGCGGCAGCGCGGTCAACTGCGACGGCGCGTCCAACGGCCTGACCGCGCCGAACGGGCGCGCGCAGCGGGCGGTGATCCGCGCGGCGCTCGCGGACGCCCGCCTGGAACCGGCCGAGGTCGACTACGTCGAGGCGCAC
This sequence comes from Actinosynnema sp., assembly GCF_052038725.1. Taxonomy (NCBI): domain Bacteria; kingdom Bacillati; phylum Actinomycetota; class Actinomycetes; order Pseudonocardiales; family Pseudonocardiaceae; genus Actinosynnema; species Actinosynnema sp. Next base: position 108 of record NZ_JBQGCX010000750.1, on the reverse strand, counting down.
GGCACCGGGACCCCGCTGGGGGACGAGGTCGAGCTGCGCGCGCTGCGGGAGGTCTACGGCGCGGCGCGCGGGGCGGGGCGGCCGATGCCGATCGGCTCGGTCAAGGCG
>NZ_JBQGCX010000749.1:0-3406 GCF_052038725.1 Actinosynnema sp. | reverse complement strand
GGGCGTCGTCACGCCCGAGCTGATGGCGAGGCTCGGCGACGAGCCGGTCGTCACCGAGGTCGTCGCGCTCGCCGCGCCCGGCAGCGACCACGCCCAGCTGCGCGACGCCGTCGCCGCCGCGCTCGGCGGCGAGTACCGGGTGCGCACCGGCGCCCAGGCCGAGGCCGACACCATGGAGCAGCTGGCGAAGCAGGGCGTCAACTTCACCCTGCCGCTGCTGGTGTTCGCGGCCATCTCGCTGGTCGTGGCCTCCATGGTCATCTACAACACGTTCACCATCCTGGTCGCCCAGCGCACCAAGGAGCTGGCGCTGCTGCGCTGCGTCGGGGCCAACCGCTCGCAGGTGTTCCGCAGCGTGCTCGCCGAGGCGCTGGTGATGGGCCTGGTGGCCTCGGTGCTCGGCCTCGGCGCGGGCATCGGCGTCGCGGCCCTGCTCCAGCGGGGCATCGGGGCGCTCGGCGCGGGCAGCGCGGCGGGCGTGCAGACGCCGATCACCTGGACCACCGCGCTCGCCGCGTTCGCGGTCGGCGTGCTGGTCACCGTGCTCGCCGCCGTCCTGCCCGCCCGCAAGGCCACCCGCGTCGCGCCGATCGCCGCGCTGCGCAACCAGATCGACAGCGGCGACGACGTGCGCCGCGCGGGCAAGCTCCGCATCGCCTCCGCCGTGCTGCTCGTCCTGGCCGGGGCGGGCGCCCTGGTCGTCGGGCAGCGCGCCGAGCAGCTGGAGATGTCCATGTTCGCCAGCGCGGCGGGCGCGATGCTGCTGCTGGCCGCCGTGCTGCTGCTCGGGCCGCTGCTGGTCGGGCCGGTCAACAGGCTGCTCGGGATCGTGCCCGGCCTGCTGTTCGGGGTGCCCGCGAAGCTCGCCGTCGGCAACGCCGAGCGCAACCCGCGCCGCACCGCCGCCACCACCGCCGCGCTGATCGTCGGCGTGTCCATCGTGGTCTCGGTGACCGTCGTCGGCGGATCCGTCCGGGAGACCGCGACCCAGCGGCTCGACGAGCAGTACCCGGCCGACTTCACCGTCAACTCCTCGGTCTACGGCAGGCAGCTGCCCGTCGAGCTGGCCGACCGGCTCGGCGCCGTGCCGCAGGTCGCGCAGGCCGAGCCCACCTCCGAGGTGTACGCCGAGAACGGGTACTTCCTCGGCGTGCGGCGCAGCGCGCTCGGCAGCGTCGTGCTGCCCGAGGTGGTCGAGGGGTCCCTGGACGCGCTCGGGGACGGCAAGCTCGCCGTCACCGACGAGTACGCGAAGTCCGCGGGCATCACGGTCGGCGACCGGGTGAAGGTCGGGGACGTGGAGAAGCGCGACAAGGCCGAGCTGGAGGTCGTCGCCGTCGTCACCGGGCGGCAGATCGGCTACGGCCTGACCACCCTGGGCACCGCCGAGTCGGTCAACTCCGCGCGGCCCGGCCACAGCAACGTCATGGTCAAGCTCAAGGAGGGCGTGGGCGCCGCCGACGGGCGGGCCGCGCTGGAGAAGGTCACCGACACCTCGCCGCTGGCCGTGATCAGCTCGGCCGCCGAGACCAGGGACCTGATCAACAGCCAGGTCGACCAGATGCTCGGGTTCGTGTGGGCGCTGATCGGGCTGGCCGTGCTGATCGCGCTGTTCGGCATCGCGAACACGCTCGCGCTGTCCGTGCTGGAGCGCACCAGGGAGACCGCGCTGCTCCGGGCGCTCGGGCTCACCAAGGGGCAGCTGCGGCTGATGCTGGTGGTCGAGTCGGTGCTGATGGCGCTGATGGGGGCCACGATCGGGCTGGTGCTCGGCATCGGCGTCGGCTGGGCGCTGACCAGCTCGTTCGGCGGCGGCGGCATCGAGATCGCGCTGGACGTCCCGGTGGGGCAGATCGCCGTGATGCTGGTGGCGGCGGTGGGGGCCGCGGTGATCGCCGCCGCGATGCCCGCCCGGCGGGCGGCGCGCACCTCGATCGTCTCGGGGATGGCGGAGGTGTAGGCCGCCGGAGCAGGCCGCTGAGCTCGGCGCGGTGCGGGGGCTCGGGGGCCCGCGCACCGCGCCGGGGCAAGGGGAGAACGGGGCGGGGCCGGACCTTCGGGTGCGGCCCCGCCCCGTTCTTCGAAGATTTTTTGTCCCGGCGCGTCCCGTTCCGGGCGGTGTGCCCTCAGAACGGGTGCGGGTCGGCCCGAGCGAGGGCCGGGCCGACCCGCCCAGCGCCCGAACAGGGCGCAGGGCGCCTTTGCGCGGGCCGCAGGGCCCGGTGCCCGAACGCCGTGGCGCACGGCGCCGAGGCGCGCGACATCCCGTCCCCGGCCGGACTCGCGTCCGCCACGCCCTAAGCCGACTCGCGCCGCACCAGCTCGGTCGGGAGCACTTGGCGCTTGGCGCGGACCTGCTCGCCGCTGAGCAGCCGCAGCAGGTGCGCCACCATGTGCGACACCTGGTTCCCGGTGTCCTGGCGGACCGTCGTGAGCGCGGGGGTGGTGTGCGGCGCTATCGACGGGTGGTCGTCGAAGCCCACCACCGCCACGTCCTCCGGCACCCGCCTGCCCGCCTCGCGCAGGGCGTCCAGCGCGCCCGCCGCCATCAAGTCGCTCGCCACGAACACCGCGTCCAGGTCCGGCGCCCGCCCCAGCAGGGCCGCCATGGCGCGCTTGCCGCCCTCGCGGGAGAAACCGCCGTCCTCGGTGAGCAGCGCGGTCCGCTCGTCGTCCGCGCCCAGCGCGCGCCGCCACCCGGCCAGCCGGTCCGCGGCGGCCAGCTCGTCCAGCGGGCCGGTGACCGAGGCGATCACCTCGCGCCCCAACGACATCAGGTGCCTGGTCGCCAGCTCACCGCCGCCGGTGTTGTCGTGGTCGACCGAGTTCAGCCCGCGCAGCGAGCCCCACGGCCTGCCCGCGTACACCACGGGCAGCGGCAGCTTGCGGGCCAGCGCGAGCAGCCGGTCGCCCTTGTGCGGGGCGAACACCAGCGCGCCGTCCACGTGGCCGCCCTGCAGGAAGCGCTGCGCCCGGTCCTGGTCCTGCGGCGAGTGCGCGAGCATCAGGACCATCTGCACGTCCGCGTCGGCCAGCGCGCGGGCGGCGGCCCTGGTGAGCCAGGCGAAGTGCGGGTCGTCGAAGATCTTGGGCTCGGGCTCGGAGAACACCACCGCGACCGCGCCGCTGCGCCGCGTCACGAGCGCCCGCGCGGCCTGGTTGGGCTGGTAGCCGAGGTCCCGCGCCGCCGCCGTGACCGCCTCCTGCGCCTCGGGGCTCACCCTCGGGGACGCGTTGAGCACCCGCGACGCGGTCGCACGGGAGACACCCGCTCGTGCTGCCACGTCCTCCAACGTGGGGCGGGCGTTCACGTGCGACTGGACGGACACCGGCACCACTCCCGGACGCTGTTCGGCGAAAGCGTCAGCTTAGCCGGACAACACCCGCCCGGGAGCGCGCCCGGGCC
>NZ_JBQGCX010000748.1:0-2081 GCF_052038725.1 Actinosynnema sp. | reverse complement strand
CCGCACCAGGTTCGCAGGCAGGGCGACGGAGACCATGCCACCACGACCGGCCAACGCCCTGATCGCCCTGCTCCGCAACGCCACAACCCGCGCACCATCAACCAACGACAACGCGCCACTCACACACGCGGCAGCGATCTCACCCTGCGAATGACCCACCACCACAGCAGGACGGACCCCATACGACTCCCACACCGCAGCCAGCGACACCATCACCGCCCACAACACCGGCTGCACAACATCAACACGACCCAAAGCCCCAGGATCACCCAGAACATCCACCACATCCCAGTCCACAAAGGACTTCAAAGCCTCTGTGCACTCGTCCAACCGGGCCGCGAAAACCGGACACGACTCCCGAAGCCCCAGCCCCATCCCCACCCACTGCGAACCCTGACCGGGAAACACGAACGCGACCTCTCCCCGGTCCACAGCCGCCCCCTGGATCAGCTCGGGCAGCTCTCCCCCCTCCGCGAGGGCGGTGAGTCCTCGTTCCGCCGCGTCGGGATCGGGCGCGACAAGGACGGCTCGCCGCTCGAAGGCGGAACGGGTCGTGGCGAGCGAGTGACCCACGTCGACCAGCCCGGTGCGAACCACGGGTGCGAGCTGGGCGGCGCAGGCGCGGAGCGCCTGCGGGGTCTTGGCGGAGAGCAGGAGCGGCACGACCTGCCGCACGGGCGTCGGCTCGACGGGCGCGTCCTCGACCTGTTCGAGGATGACGTGCACATTGGTGCCGCTGACCCCGAACGAGGACACCCCGGCGCGCCTGGGGCGCCCCACCTCGGGCCAGGGCCGCCCCTCGGTGAGCAGCTCGACCTTCCCCGCGGACCAGTCCACGTGCGGGGACGGCGCGTCGACGTGCAACGTCCTCGGCAGGAACCCGTGCCGCAACGCCAACACCACCTTGATCACGCCCGCGATGCCGGACGCGGTCTGGGTGTGGCCGGTGTTGGACTTGACGGACCCCAGCCACAGGGGGCGTTCGCGTCCCTGCCCGTAGGTCGCCAGCAGCGCCTGGGCTTCGATCGGGTCGCCCAGCGTGGTTCCGGTGCCGTGCGCCTCCACCGCGTCGACCTGGTCGGCGGAGAGCCGGGCGTCGGCCAGCGCCAGCCGGATGACGTCCTGCTGGGCGGTGCCGTTCGGCGCGGTCAACCCGTTCGACGCGCCGTCCTGGTTCACCGCCGAACCGCGCAGCACCGCCAGCACCGGGTGCCCGTTGCGCCGCGCGTCCGACAACCGCTCGACCAGCACGAGCCCGAGGCCCTCGGCCAGCCCCATCCCGTCAGCGGCGGCGGCGAACGCCTTGCACCGCCCGTCCACGGCGAGTCCCCGCTGGCGGCTGAACCCGGTGAAGGAGGCCGGGGTCGCCATGACGGCGACCCCGCCCGCCAGCGCGAGGTCGCACTCGCCCTCGCGCACCGAGCGGGCAGCCAGGTGCAGCGCGGTGAGCGACGAGGAGCAGGCCGTGTCGATGGTGACCGCGGGTCCGCGCAGGCCGAGCGCGTAGGAGATCCGGCCCGACACGACGCTGGTGTTGCTCGCCGTGACCAGGTAGCCCTCGTAGCTCTCGGGCGCGCGGTTGAGCAGCACGCCGTGGTCCTGGTAGTGGCAGCCGATGTAGACGCCGGTACGGCTGCCCGCGAGCGAGAGGGGGTCGATGCCCGCGCGTTCGACGGTCTCCCACGCGGTCTCCAGCAGCAGCCGCTGCTGCGGGTCTGTGGCGGCGGCCTCGCGCGGGGAGATCCCGAAGAACCCGGCGTCGAAGTGGTCGACCTCGGACAGGAAGCCGCCCTCGACCACGTAGGTGCGGCCCGGCGCGTCGGGGTCGGGGTCGTAGAGGGCGTCCTGGTCCCAACCGCGTTCGGCCGGGAACCCGGACACCAGGTCCGCTCCGGCTTCCAGCAGCTGCCACAACCGCTCGGGGGTGCGCACCCCGCCGGGGAAGCGGCACCCCATCGCGACCAGGGCGATCGGGTCGGGTTCCCGGTCCTCGACCTCGGCGAGCCTGCGGCGCGCCTGCCGCAGCTCGGTGGTGGCCCGCTTGAGGTACTCCCTGAGCTTCTGCTCCTCCGCCATGCGCG
>NZ_JBQGCX010000747.1:0-3007 GCF_052038725.1 Actinosynnema sp. | reverse complement strand
TCCAGCGAGACCGCGATCCGCTCCAGCGCGACCTCGCCGCCGCGCACCACGGCGGACGCGACGACCGCGCCGCGCGCCCGCGCCGCCAGCGCCCGCTGCGCGCGCTCCCGCGTCTCCCGCTCGGCGCGCGCGGCCCGCCGCAGGCCCTCGGCCTTGCCCTGGAGCGCGCGGGCCCGCTCCTCGGCGGTGCGCAGCGCCAGCCGGGCGTCCATCTCGCCCTGCCTGGCGGAGGCCAGCTCGGCGGCGGCCTCGTCGCGCTGGGCGGTGTCGGGCTCGTCGTCCAGCGGCTGCTCCTCGGCGACCAGGAGGCGCTCCTCCAGCTCGGCGAGCTTGAGCAGGTTCTCCTCGCGGGCGGCCTCGACCTTCTCCCGCTGGCCGCGCGCCCGCTCCACCTCGGCCTCGGCGGACCGCACGGCCGCCGCGAGCCGGTTGAGCCGCTCCGACGAGCGGGCCCTGCGGACCTTGGCCTCGTTGAGCTGCTCCTTGAGGGCGGACGCCTCGCCGCGCCGGGCCTGCTGCTCGGCGCGCGCCCCGTCCAGGGCGGGCCCGGAGTGCTCCAGCGCCCGCTCGGCGAGCGCGAGCTTCTCGGACGCCTCGTCCACGGCGGCCTGCACCTCGATGACGCTCTGGCTGCGCCCGGACCCGCCGGTCGCCCAGTCCGACCCGAGCAGGTCGCCCTCGCCGGTGACCGCCCGCAGCTCCGGGTGCGCCCGCACGAGCGCGTCGGCGGCGGCCAGGTCGGCGACCACGGCGAGCCCGTGCAGCGCGCGGGCCACGGCGGGCCGCAGCGCCTCGGGGGCGCGGACCAGGTCGACGGCCCAGCGCGCGCCGCCCGGCAGCGCGGGCAGCGCGCCGGTGGGCGGCTCGCCGCCGCCGATGACCACGCCCGCGCGCCCGGCGTCCTCGGACGTGAGCAGCTCCAGCGCGGCGAGCGCGTCGTCGCCGGAGGCCACCGCGATCGCGTCCGCGACCGGCCCGAGCGCGGCGGCCAGCGCCACCTCGTTGCCGGGCTCCACGGTCAGCAGCGCCGCGACCGACCCGAGCAGGCCGGGCAGCTGGGACGCGAGCAGCGCGCCCGCCCCGTCCTTGCGGGTGAGCCCGAGCGAGAGGGCGTCCACGCGCGCCTTCCACGAGGCGATGTCCCGCTCGGCCGCGCGCTCGGCCTTGACCAGCTCCTCGACCCGCCGCCGGGCCGCGTCCTCGGCCTCGACGGCGTGCCGGTGCCGCTCCTGGACGCCCGCGTCGTCCTCGTCCTCGCTGTCGGTGCTCTCGCGCGCCTCGGCCAGCTCCTCCTGGGCGACCTCGGACCGTTCGACCGCCTCGGTCAGCGCCACCGACAGCCGCTCGATCTCCTCGGCGGTGGCGTTGGTCTTGGACCGCAGCGCCTCCACCTGCCCGGACAGCCGGGCCAGGCCCTCGCGCCGGTCGGCGATCGCCCGCACGGCCGCCAGGTGCGCCTTCTCGGCGGCGGACACCATCCGCTCCAGCTCGGCGCGCGTCTCGACCGCCTCGGCCAGCCCGACCCGCGCCTCGGTGACGCCCTCCTGGAGCTCCAGCTCCAGCGCGGCGGTCTGCTCGGCCTCGGCCTCCAGCTCCTCCGGGTCGCGCCCGCCCCTGGGCGCGTCCACCGACGCCTTCAGGTGCCGCTCGCGCTCGACGGCCAGCCGGACCGTGCCGCGCAGCCGCTCCTCCAGCGCGGAGAGCCGGTACCAGGTGTCCTGGGCCTGCTGGAGCTTGGGCGCGTCGGCGGACACGACCTCCTCCAGCTCGTTCTGCTGCACCTGCGCCTGCTGGAGCGAGCGCTCGACCTCGGCGCGGCGGGCGCGCGCGGCGGCCTCGTCCTGCTCGTCGCGGGCCAGCGACTCGCGCTGGGTGACCAGGTCGTCGGCGAGCAGGCGCATCCGCGAGTCGCGCAGCTCGGCCTGCACGGTCTGGGCGCGCCGGGCGATCTCGGCCTGCTTGCCCAGCGGCTTGAGCTGGCGGCGCAGCTCGGCGGTGAGGTCGGTGAGGCGGGTCAGGTTGGCCTGCATCGCCTCCAGCTTCCGCAGCGCCTTCTCCTTGCGCTTGCGGTGCTTGAGGACGCCCGCGGCCTCCTCGATGAAGGCGCGGCGCTCCTCGGGCTTGGACTCCAGGATCGCGGAGAGCTGGCCCTGGCCGACGATGACGTGCATCTCGCGCCCGATGCCGGAGTCGGAGAGCAGCTCCTGGATGTCCATGAGCCTGCACGAGCTGCCGTTGATCTCGTACTCGGTGGCGCCCTCGCGGAACATCCGGCGGGTGATCGACACCTCGGTGTACTCGATGGGCAGCGCGCCGTCGGCGTTGTCGATGGTGAGGGTGACCTCGGCGCGGCCCAGCGGCGCGCGGCCGGAGGTGCCCGCGAAGATGACGTCCTCCATCTTGCCGCCGCGCAGGTCCTTCGCGCCCTGGGTGCCCATCACCCAGCGCAGCGCGTCGAGCACGTTCGACTTGCCGGACCCGTTGGGGCCGACCACGCACGTGATGCCGGGCTCGAAGCGCAGGGTGGTAGCCGAGGCGAAGGACTTGAAGCCCTTCAGCGTCAGGCTCTTGAGGTGCACGCCGCGCACCCTACCCGTGCCCGTCCCCCGGCCGGCGCGAACGGCCTGATCAGGGGCGCACCGAGACGAGCACCCGCATGTCGGCCACGACGTCGACCCGCTCGACGTCGGCCAGCGCGACCGAGGTGGCCCCCGGCACGCGCTCGTGCCGCGCGGGGCCGCTGCCCCACCAGCCCGCGACCTCGGTGCGCCCGGACGTCCCGTGCACCACGAGGCGGCAGCGCGCCCCGTCCGGCGCGCCGTCGAGGGTGAGCAGCAGCTCGGTGCCCCAGTCCCGGCCGACCAGCTCGGCGCGGGCCGCGACGCCGGTGCCCGCGTCGGTCCCGGCCCAGGTCACCGCCGTGCTGGACGCGACGGGGACCGGTCCGCGGTCCTCGCGGGCGAACCAGCCGGGGGTGACCAGGAGCGCGCCCACCAGCAGCACCCCG
>NZ_JBQGCX010000746.1:0-24011 GCF_052038725.1 Actinosynnema sp. | reverse complement strand
GCAGGTGGGCCCGGCCCGCCGCCGAGTCGGACAGCAGACCCAGCTCGTGGCAGCGGCGCAGCAGGCACGTCGCCGACACGCCCCACGCGCGCCGCAGCTCGGCCAGCCGCCGCGGGTCGGCCCGGCGCGGCAGCTCGGGGCGGATGGCGTCGGCGGGCGCGAGGAACTCGGCGGCGAACACGTCGGCCGCCCGCTCGCCCGCCGCGCCGCCGGGGGCGCGGTCGCCGTGCAGCACCAGGTGGCCCAGCTCGTGGGCGGCGCTGAAGCGGTGGCGGTGGACGTCGTCGGCGCGGTTCGGGGTGAGCACCACGACCGGGCGGTGCGGCGCGGCGGTGGAGAACGCGTCCACGGTCTCCAGGTCCGGGTCGCGGGGCGGGCACTGCACCAGCACGCCGCACTCCTCCATGCGCCGCACCAGGTCCCGGACCGGGCCCGCGCCCAGCCGCCACGCCGCGCGCAGCGCCCTGGCCGCGGCGACCGGGTCCCCCGGCAGGCGGGGCAGGTCGACGGCGGGCAGCGGGGCGCGGCGCTCCAGCGCGGACGCCAGCTCCCAGGTCTGCTCGGCGTGCGCCACGGCCTTCGCGCGCTGGTAGGAGCGGGTGGCGCGGAGGCTGCGGAAGTGCGCGGACGCCGGGTCCAGGCGGGGGTGCGGGCGGTCGGCGGTCAGGAACGGGGTGGGCACGTCGAGCGCGGCGGCCAGCGCGGCGAGCAGCGCGGGGCGCGGGCGGTGGGCGCCCTGCTCGTACTGGCCCACCGCCGTGGGCGTGACCCCGACCAGGTCGGCGAGCCCGCGCCTGGTCAGGCCCGCGAGGTGGCGGGCCTGGGTGAGGCGGGTCGGGACCAGCTCAGGCACCCGCCGGACCGGCGCCCCTGACCAGCCGCAGCACCGGCGGCTTGCCCTCGTCGGCGGCGGCGCCGCCCGTGCCGGGGAGCGCGCCTGGGTCGTCGTCCTGCGCGTAGTCGGCGGGCTCGACCGCGTCCACCGGGAGCTTCTCCGGCGACCACATGATCCGCCCGTTGTCCTCCAGCGCGATCGCCTCGCCCCACCAGGCCTCCAGCACCCGGTCGGCGTCCGCGTTGGCGACGAACCCGACGTAGACCACGGTCAGGTTCGCCTGGTGCGCGGCGATCGCGGCGTCCTGCAGCGACGGCTCGGCCTCCGGCTCGGGCAGGTCGAACAGCGTCGGCGACGCCTCGACGCCCAGCCCCCTGGACACCCGCAGCGGCACGTCGGCGCGGATCTTGGCCCGGTGGATCGACTTGGCCAGCGACGTCGAGTGCCGGAACGGGATGAGCACCCGGTCGTTGACGAGCGCGAGCTTGTAGGGGGCGCCGCGCGGGTGGAACGGCCGGTAGCCGGGCAGGTGGGCGAGGTCGAACTGCTGGACGACCAGGTTGTACCGGGAGTCCCACATGCTGCCGTACGCGCGCTTGTTGCGGATGCCCTCGGCGGTGGCCGCCGCCTGCACCCGCCAGGCCGCCTGCTGCGCCCGGTGCAGCCCGACCACCACGCTGGTGATCACGGCCTTCGCCTGGTCGCCGAACTGAGCGAGCGCCCACTCGGACGGCTCGAAGTCCTTCACCGCGGTCCTCCCGTCAACCGGTGGGACTTCACTTTCCCACACGGATCACCCACGTCCGGGGACGCTCCGGTCCGCGCGCGTCGCACGAACGGGCTAGTGCTCCCCCGGCCCCCGCGGGTTCCGGTACCCGCTCCGGGGGCCGCCGCACCGCGTCGTTCGCCACAGCGAGGCCGGGCTCGGGGCCGCCCACCGGACCTGCCGCACCGGACCAGTCGCACCGCCCGTCTCACCGGGCCAGCCGCGCCGCCCGCTCCCACAGCGCGCGGGCCTCCGGGTCGGGGAACCCCGCGGCGAGCGCCCCGGCCTCAGCCAGCGCCTCGGCCGGGTCGTCCACGACGGCGGCCAGGTTCACGAGCGCCACCGCGAGCTGCCACCGGTTCCCCAGCTCCCGCAGCACCACCACCGCGCCCCGGTGGAACCGCTCGGCGTCCTCGACCCGCCCGAGCCGCGCGTACGCCTCCCCCGTGGCGTCGAGCGCGACCGCCTCCCGCTCCCTGTCCCCGACCTTCCGGTGCATGGCCGCCGACCGCTGGTACTCCACCAGCGCCCGCTCCGGCCGCCCGGCCGCCACCTCCACCCGCCCGGACTCGATGAGCCAGAACGCCTCGGCGACCGGGTGGTCGTGGTCCCGCGCCACGGCCAGCGCCGCGCGGATGTCCCGCTGCGCGGCCTCCAGGTCGCCCAGCTCCCGGTGCGCGCGGCTGCGCCCGTGCAGGCTCTCCGCCTCCCAGATCCGGTCGCCGAGCGCGCGGAACACCTCGGCGGCCTCGGTGAGCAGGTCCCGACCTGCCTCGAAGTCGCCGAGGTCGCAGCGGACCTCGGCGGCGTTGGTCGTGGTCAGGCCGGTCCAGTGCGCGTCGTCCAGCTCGATCGCGGTGGCGCGGGCGTGCTCGAACGCGGCCAGCGCCTCGGACAGCCGGTGGTCGCGCAGCAGGGCCAGCCCGAGTGCGTTCGCGGACACCATCTGGCCCCGCCGGTCGCCCAGCTCGCGCCGGATGGCGAGCGACTCGCGGTGCCGCACGGCCCCCTCGACGGCCCACCCGCGCTGGACGTGGGCCTTGCCCAGGCTCTCCAGCACCTCGGCCTCACCGGCCCGGTCGCCGAGGCCGCGCACGGCCCGCAGGGCGATGTCGCCGGTCTCGATCCAGTCGTCGAACCGGTTGCTCCTGGCGTGGAACGGGCGGAGCACGGCGTGCAGCAGCCAGGCCAGGTCGGGCATCCCGCTCTGGTCCGCGTGCCGGACGGCGACGACCAGGTTGGCGTGCTCGACCTCCAGCCAGCGCAGCGCCTCGACCTGGTCGGCGAACTCGGGCGGCTCGGCGCCCAGCCCCTCCGGGGTCTGCGGCAGCGCGGCGCGGGAGGTGTGCGGGGAGATCAGGGCGCAGGCCGCCGCGGCGGCGCGCAGGTACCACAGCAGCAGGTCGCGCCGCGCGGCCCTGGCGCTCTCCGGGGTCTCGTCCACGCGGGCCTGGTCGGTGGCGTAGGCCCGGAGCAGGTCGTGGAACTGGAACCGGTCGGGCCCGATCTGCTCGACCAGGTGCGCGCCGACGAGGTCGTCCAGCAGCCTGCGGGTGGCGCGGACGTCGGCGCCCACCAGCGCCGCCGCGGCGCCCGCGCCGAACTCGGCGCCCGTGTGCAGGCCGAGGCGGCGGAACAGCCTGCCCGCGTCCGGGGTGAGCGCCCGGTAGGACCAGGCGAACACGGTGCGCACGCCGTCCTCGTCGGCGTCGGAGGTGAGGGCGTCCCACAGCGAGGACTCGTCGCGCAGCTCCTCGATGAGCGCGCAGCTCCTCGATGAGCCGGCGCAGCGGCAAGTGGGGGCGGCGCCCGGCGCGCTCCCCCGCGATGCGCAGCGCCAGCGGCAGCCGCGCGCACAGCCCGGCCAGCTCCACGAGCTGCGCCGGGTCGTCGGGCGGGCGGTAGTTGTCGGTGACGCCGTGCAGCAGCTCCACGGCCTGCGACTCGGTGAGCACGTCCAGCACGAGGCGGTGCGCGCCGTCGCGGGCCACCAGGCCGGAGAGCCTGCTGCGACTGGTGATCACGACCAGGCAGCCCGCCGTGCCCGGCAGCAGCGGGCGGACCTGCGCGACGTCGGAGGCGTTGTCGAGCAGCACGAGCACGCGGCGGCCCGCGAGCATCGAGCGGTAGGCGGCGGCCCTGCCCTCCAGGTCGGCGGGCACCGGCTCGCCGGGGTCGCGCAGGGACCGCAGGAAGTGGTCGAGCGCGTGCGCGGGCGTGACCGGCGGGCCGGGGTCGTAGCCGCGCAGGTTGACGTAGAGCTGGCCGTCCGGGAAGGCGGCGGACACCCGGTGCGCCCAGTGCACGGCGAGCGAGGTCTTGCCGACCCCGGCGGTGCCGGTGACCACGCACAGGCCGACGCCGGACACGTCCGAACCGAGGTGGTCGTTCAGGAAGCCGTTGAGGCGCTGGAGCTCCTCGTTGCGGTTCACGTAGCCGCGCACGTCAGCGGGGAGCTGGCGGGGCGGCGGCCAGGCGGCGCGGGGGCGCGCGCCGTGGAAGTGCACGCCCCCGTTGACCGCGCCCGCCTGCACGACGTCGTCGGCGGAGCCGCCGAACTCGTTGCGCGCGAAGTCGCCCGCTTCGCCGGTCACGGCGCCTCGGGGAGTTCCGGCGCGACGCGGCGGGCGTGGTAGTCGGCGACCGGCTCGGCGGCGTCGTGCAGCGACCGGTAGACCTGCCGCCAGTGGGCGACCTGGTGGTCGGTGGCGGCGGTGGCCCCGGTGGGGACGCCGTCCGGGGTGTAGTGGATGAAGTAGACGACCGCGTCGTCGAAGCCGACCAGGTCGGGCAGCGGTCCGCCCGCCTCCAGCCCCGCGAGGTCGGCGGCGTCGACCACCTTGATCTGCTCGCCGAGGGCGGCGCGCTGGACCTGCGAGGTCAGCTCCCACAGGACGTACGGGTCGAGCGGCTCCTCGACCACCCTGACCCGGCCCACGACCATGCCGTGGGCGGTGGCGGCCCGGTGCTGCTGCTCCAGCTGGGGCAGGCGCTCGGCGATCAGGGCGAGCGAGCGGGCGCGGTCACCGGCGAGGAAGGCGGCGCAACTGGCGTTGCCCTCCTCCTGGAAGACCTGGGTGCGCTCGATCTTCCACAGCTCGCCGACGCCCTCCACGCCGTGGTGGCGCTCGAAGCCGTCGACGTACTCGTCGAGCGTGAGCGGGACCCCGGTGCAGGCGCTCACGACAGCACCGCTTTGAACGTGCGCGCGACGGCCCCCGGCACGACGACCAGCCGCTCCCCGTCGCCGACGCCGACCCCCTCCGGCAGCCTGCCCTCGTAGGCCTCGGTGCAGTCGCGGCCGATGACGGCGAGGTCGCCGTTGTCGAGCTCCCACACGTCGGGGCAGCTCAGCGCGTTGTCGCACGGGGCGGTGTCACCGCCCAGCTCGGCGAGCGTCTTGACGACCCTGCGGCTGAAGGCCGCGGTGAGATCCGGATTCCATTCCAGTGCCATCGTTCCCCCGATTGGTCGCACGCGGTGATCCATCACCAAGCTATAGAACAATTTAAGGGGGCAACACCGCAGTTGAGCGGAATTCACCGCTACGACTCACAGGATTAGTTCAAGCAGGCCAGGAGGGGTGCACCGAGAGCAAATAAGGATGCAAGATTAATAGGGAATATTCACCCCAAAGAGAAAATTCCGAATAGCCCATACCAGCTCTTCACCGCTCCCGAACCCCCCGCCGCCACACCGCCCACGTGAGCGGCACCCCCGGTCGGTACGCCAGGTGGGTGGTCGACGGGGCGTTCAGCACGTGCACGTCCGCCCGCGCGCCCACCCCCAGGTGTCCCACGTCCGTCCGCCGCAGCGCCCGCGCGCCGCCCGCCGTCGCGGCGCGCACGGCCTCCTCCACGGTCAGCCGCATCTGGAGCACCGCCGTCGTCACCGCGAACGCCATCGACGTGGTGTACGACGAGCCGGGGTTGCAGTTGCTCGCCAGCGCCACCTCCGCACCCGCGTCCAGCAGCGCCCGCGCGGGTGGCAGGGGTTGGCGGGTGGACAGGTCGCACGCGGGCAGCAGGGTCGCGACGGTGTCCGAGCCCGCCAGCGCCGCCACGTCCGCGTCGGACAGGTGCGTGCAGTGGTCCACGCTCGCCGCGCCCAGCTCCACCGCCAGCCGCACCCCCGGCCCCCGCCCGAGCTGGTTGCCGTGCACCCGCAGGCCGAGCCCGCGCGACCGGGCGGCCTCCAGGACGCGCCGGGACCCGGCCTCGTCGAACGCGCCCTCCTCGCAGAACACGTCCGCCCACCGCACGTGCGGCGCGACCGCGTCCAGCATCTCCCCGGCCACCAGCTCCAGGTACTCGCCCGCGTCGGCCCCCGGCGGCACCAGGTGCGCGCCGAGGAACGTCACCTCGTCCACCCACCGCGCCGCCAGCCGGGCGGCCCGCAGCTCCTCCTCGACGGTCAGCCCGTACCCGGTCTTGGTCTCCAGGCACGTCGTGCCCTGGGCGACCGCCTCGGCCACGTGCCGCCGCAGCCCCTCCTCCAGCTCGGCGTCCGACGCGGCCCGCGTGGCGGCGACCGTGGTCGCGATGCCCCCGGCCGCGTAGGGCCGCCCGGCCATCCTGGACTCGAACTCCTCGGTCCGGTCCCCGGCGAACACCAGGTGCGTGTGGCTGTCCACCCACCCCGGCAGCACCGCCCGGCCGCCGACGTCCACCCGCTCGTCCGCGTCCGGCGCCCCGGCCGCCGGACCGACCCACGCCACCCGGTCCCCGTCGAGCACCAGCGCCGCGTCCCGCAGCCGCCCCAGCCCTGGGTCGTTCGTGGTCAGCTCGCCGACCCCGGTGACCAGCGTGCTCACCGCCGTCCCGCTCACCGCCGCAGCACCTCCCGGTACAACCCGCCCACGTCGCCCAGCTCCTCGTGCGCGCCGTCGCGCGCCACGACCCGCCCGCCGACCACGACCGCCGCCACGTCCGCCGCCGTCGCCGCCAGCACCAGCTGCCCCGGCTCCGCCCCGGCCGTGCGCGGCGAGTCCGCCCGCAGCGCCACCAGGTCCGCGGGCGCGCCCACCTCGATCCGCCCCGCCTCCGGCCTGCCCAGCGCGTGGTGCCCGGTCAGCGCGGCCACCAGCTCGGCGGGCGAGAACCGCCCACGCCGCCCCGACCGCAGCCGCTCGCCGTGCTCCAGGCCGCGCGCCTCCAGCAGCGGGTCCACCACCGCGTTCTGGTCGCTGCCCAGCGACAGCCGCACCCCGGCGTCGGCCAGCTCCCGCGCGGGCCCGATGCCGTCGGCCAGGTCGGCCTCGGTGGTCGGGCACAGGCACACCCCGGCGCCGCTGCCGCCGAGCAGCGCGATGTCCTCGGCGGTCAGGTGGGTGGCGTGCACGGCGGTGGTGCGCTCGCCCAGCGCGCCCGCCTCGGCGAGCAGCGCGGTCGGGGTGAGGCCGTACGCCTCGAGGCACTCCCGGTTCTCGTCGGGCTGCTCCGACAGGTGCACGTGCAGCGGCCGGTCCGGGAACGCGCCCGCGACGGCGGCCAGCTCCTCGCGCGGCACCGCCCGCACCGAGTGGATCGCCGTCCCGACGACCGTGTTGTCGTCGGGCAGCAGCTCGCCGGAGCGCCGCGCCCACGCCGCCGCGCTGCCGTCGCTGAACCGCTCCTGCGCCCCGGCGACCGGCTTCCCGATGCCCCCGGCCAGGTAGGCGGTGTCGAGCAGGGTCAACCGGATGCCCGCCGCCCGCGCCGCCGCCCGCAGCGCCTCGGCCATCTCGTTGCCGCCCGCGTGCAGGTAGTGGAACTCGGCGACGGCGGTGTACCCGGCGACCACCATCTCGGCGTACACGGCCGTGGCGAGCCGCTGGTACGAGCGCGGCGTCAGCTCGGCCGCCAGCTGGTACATCCGCTCGCGCCAGGTCCAGAACGTGCCGCCGCCGTCGTGCGTGCGCCCGCGCAGCCCCCGGTGGAAGGCGTGCGAGTGGGCGTTGGCGAACCCCGGCAGCACCACCCCGTGCAACCGCTGGGACCCCAGCGGGATGGTGTCGACCTCGCGGACCTCGCGGATGACCCCGTCGGACACCCGCAGCAGCACCCGCGCCGCGACCCCGCCGGGCAGGACGGCCCGCTCGCACCAGAAGCTCTTCACCGCGACCTCACCAACCACCGCACATCGGCCTCCCGCCGCTCACCCGGTTCGGCTCTCGCCTGGCGCGCGCCCCCGCGGAGCCCACCCACCCCCAGCATGGCCGCGACGAGGCGACCAGCCAAGATCCACAGCCGGGGAACCCCGGTCCGCGCCCCTCCGGCGGACCGAGGCGCCCACGACCTCACCCGGCGAGGTGCTCCAGCGCCGCCGCCAGCGCCACCACCCCGGCCGCGCAGTCCGCGTCCTCCGCGAACTCCTCCGGCGCGTGGCTCACCCCGGTCGGGTTGCGCACGAACAGCATCGCCGTGGGCACGTGCCCGGCCAGGACGCCCGCGTCGTGCCCGGCGCCGGTCGGCAGCGCGGGGACCCCGCCGAGCACCGCGGACAGCTCGTCGCGCAGCCCGGCGTCGAAGTGCACGGTGTCCCCGTAGGACTCCTCGGTGACCCGCACCTCGCAGCCCTCGTCCGCCGCCGCCCGCTCGGCCGCCGCCACGACCTCCGCCACGACGGCCCGCGTGGTCGCGTCGTCCGAGGCCCGCGCGTCCAGCCACAGGTCCACCGAGGACGCGATCACGTTGGCGCCACCGGGGTTCGGCACGATCCGCCCCACCGTCGCCCGCGCTCCCCCGCGGGCCGCCGCGCGGGCGGCCAGCACGGTCGCCGACGCGGGCAGCACCGGGTCGCGCCGGTCCTGCACCGGGGTCGCCCCGGCGTGGTTGCCCTCGCCGGTGAAGGTGAACCGCCACCGGCCGTGCGCCAGGATCGAGCTCGCGACCCCGACCGGCGCGGTCAGCCCGCGCCCCTGCTCGACGTGCAGCTCCACGAACGCCCCGATGGACGCGAGCGCCGCGTCGTCCCGACCCATCGCCGAGGGGTCGAACCCGGCGGCGCGGGCGGCGTCGCCGAAGCTGACCCCGTCCGCGTCGACGAGCGCGGCGGCCCGCTCGGGCGTGATCGCGCCGGTCATCAGCCGGGTCCCCAGGCAGGCGACGCCGAACCGCCCGCCCTCCTCCTCCACGAACACCGCCACCGCCAGCGGTCGCGCCGGCCGGAACCCGCGCGCCCGCAGCAGGTCCACGGCCTGGAGCGCGGACACCACGCCGAGCGGCCCGTCGAACGCCCCGCCGCCGGGCACCGAGTCCAGGTGGCTGCCGGTGACCACCGCGCCGGGACCCGGCCGCCCCCACCACGCCCACAGGTTCCCGTTGCGGTCCGCGCGCACGTCCAGCCCGCGCGCGGTCGCCTCGGCGGTGAACCACTCGCGCAGCTCCAGCTCGACCCGGTCGAACCCGTGCCGCGAGTACCCGCCGCGCCGTGCGTCCCGGCCTACGTCGGCCAGGTCGGCCAGCGAGGTCACTCGCCACCCCCGGCCATCGGCACCCGCACCCCGCGCTCGTCCGCGACCTCGCGCGCCCGGTCGTACCCGGCGTCCGCGTGCCGCAGCACGCCCATGCCGGGGTCGTTGGTGAGCACCCGCTCGATCTTCGCGGCGGCCAGCTCGGTGCCGTCCGCGACGGTGACCGGCCCGGCGTGGATCGACCGCCCGACGCCGACCCCGCCGCCGTGGTGGATCGACACCCAGGTGGCCCCGGAGGCGGTGTTGACCAGCGCGTTCAGCAGCGGCCAGTCGGCGATCGCGTCGGAGCCGTCGGCCATCGCCTCGGTCTCCCGGTACGGCGAGGCCACCGACCCGCAGTCGAGGTGGTCGCGGCCGATGACGATCGGCGCGGACAGCTCGCCGGACGCCACCATCTCGTTGAACCTCAGCCCCGCGCGGTGCCGCTCGCCGTAGCCGAGCCAGCAGATCCGGGCGGGCAGCCCCTGGAACTCCACCCGCTCACCGGCGAGCTTGATCCACCGGGCGAGCTGCTCGTTCTCCGGGAACAGCTCCAGGATCGCGGCGTCGGTCTTGGCGATGTCGGCCGGGTCGCCGGACAGCGCGGCCCAGCGGAACGGGCCCTTGCCCTCGCAGAACAGCGGCCGGATGTAGGCGGGCACGAAGCCGGGGAAGTCGAACGCCCGCTCGCAGCCGCCGAGCTTGGCCTCGCCCCGGATCGAGTTGCCGTAGTCGAACACCTCGGCGCCCGCCGCCTGGAACCCGAGCATGGCCTCCACGTGCGCGGCCATCGACGCGCGCGCCCGCTCGGTGAACTCCTCCGGCTTCGCGGCGGCGTACTCGTGCCACTCGTCGACGCCGACCCCGACCGGCAGGTACATCAGCGGGTCGTGCGCGGAGGTCTGGTCGGTGACCACGTCCACCGCCACGCCCCGGCGCAGCAGCTCCGGAAGCACCTCGGCGGCGTTGCCGACCACCCCCACGGACAGGGCGCGCCCCTCGGCCTTCGCGGCGAGCGCGCGGGCGACGGCGTCGTCCAGGTCGTCGGCGACCTCGTCCAGGTAGCGGGTCTCCACGCGCCTGCGCGCCCGCGCCGGGTCGACCTCCACGCACAGCGCGACGCCCTCGTTCATGGTGACCGCCAGCGGCTGCGCGCCGCCCATGCCGCCGAGCCCGGCGGTGACGGTGAGCGTGCCGCGCAGGGTGCCGCCGAACCGCTTGGCGGCGACGGCGGCGAACGTCTCGTAGGTGCCCTGCAGGATGCCCTGGGTGCCGATGTAGATCCACGACCCGGCGGTCATCTGCCCGTACATGGTCAGCCCGGCCGCCTCCAGGCGGCGGAACTCGGGCCAGTCCGCCCAGTCCGGCACCAGGTTGGAGTTGGCGATGAGCACGCGCGGCGCCCACTCGTGGGTGCGCAGCACGCCCACCGGGCGGCCGGACTGCACCAGCAGCGTCTCGTCGTCGGCCAGCTGCTCCAGCTCGCGGCTGATGGCGTGGAAGCTCGGCCAGTCGCGGGCGGCCTTGCCGGTGCCGCCGTAGACCACCAGGTCCTCGGGGCGCTCGGCCACGTCCGGGTCGAGGTTGTTGTGGAACATGCGTAGCGCGGCCTCGGTGGGCCAGCTGCGCGCGGTCAGGTCGGTCCCTCTGGCTGCGGTCACCACGACTGGGGCGCTCCGTTCCTGATGATGGCTTCGGCTGCGGCGATCTCGGGCGCGAGGTGCCGGTCCGGTCCGGGGCCGGGCACGACCTCGCGCAGCCTCGCGACGGCGGCGGCCGTGGCGGGGGCGGGCTTGAGCGGGGCGCGCAGGTCCAGTGCCCGCGCGGCGGTCAGGTACTCGATGGCGAGCACGGTCCGCAGGCCGTCGACGGCCTTGCGCAGCTTGCGCGCGGCCGACCAGCCCATGGACACGTGGTCCTCCTGCATGGCGGAGCTGGGGATCGAGTCCACCGAGGCGGGCACGGCCAGCCGCTTGAGCTCGGACACGATCGCGGCCTGCGTGTACTGGGCGATCATGTGCCCGGAGTCGACGCCGGGGTCGTCGGCCAGGAACGGCGGCAGGCCGTGCGAGCGGTTCACGTCGAGCATCCGGTCGGTGCGGCGCTCGGCGATGGAGGCGACGTCGGCGACCGGGATGGCCAGGAAGTCCAGCACGTAGGCGATCGGCGCGCCGTGGAAGTTGCCGTTGGACTCGACGCGGCCGTCGGCGAGCACGACCGGGTTGTCCACGGCGGAGGCCAGCTCGCGGTCGGCGACGGTCTCGGCGTGCGCGACGGTGTCGCGGGCCGCGCCGTGCACCTGCGGGGAGCAGCGCAGCGAGTAGGCGTCCTGGACCCGGTTGCAGTCCGGGCCCCGGTGGCTGGCGACGATCTCGGAGCCGGACAGGATCTCGGCCATCCGCTGGGCGCTGCGGCCCTGGCCGGGGTGCGGGCGCAGGGCGTGCAGGTCGGCGGCGAACACCCGGTCGGTGCCCAGGAGGGCCTCCACGCTCATCGCGGCCGTGAGGTCGGCGACGTCGAGCAGGTGGCGCAGGTCGTGGATGGCCAGCACCAGCATCCCGAGCATCCCGTCGGTGCCGTTGATCAGCGCCAGGCCCTCCTTCTCGGCCAGGCGCAGCGGCGCGATGCCCGCGGCGGCGAGCGCGTCGGCGGCCGGGACGAGGTCGTTCCCGGCGTCGCGCACCATGCCCTCGCCGGTGAGGGCGAGCGCGGCGGCGGAGAGCGGGGCGAGGTCGCCGGAGCAGCCGAGCGAGCCGAACTCGTGCACCACCGGGGTGATGCCCGCGTTGAGCATCGCCGCCATGGTCTCCACGGTCTCCGGCCGCACGCCGGTGTGCCCGGAGGCGAGCGTGCGCAGGCGCAGCAGCACGAGCGCCCTGACCACCTCGCGCTCCACCTCGGGGCCCGCGCCCGCCGCGTGCGAGCGCACCAGGGCCTGCTGGAGCGCGGCCCGCCGGTCCGGCGGGATGTGCCGGACGGCGAGCGCGCCGAACCCGGTGGACACCCCGTAGGTGGGCCGCTCGGCCGAGGCCAGCCGCTCGATGTGGGCGCGCGCGGCGGCGACGGCCTCGCGCGCCTCACCGGTGAGCCGCACGGCGGCAGAGCCGCGGGCGACGGCGGCGACCTCGTCGCGGGTGAGGGCCTTCGGCCCGAGTTCGACGTGCTGCATGGGCACATCACAACCCGCGGCGGCCCCCGGCACGAGCGGAGATCGGGCGGAGGTGTCTGGGATGCCAGACACCCGCCGTCCGGCTCTGCGGCGGTGCGGACGGCCGAAGGCGGGTGCGGCTCGGTGGTGGACGCCTCGAAGCTCGTTGTCACGGACCTCCGGTGCGCGGCGACCCCGTTTTGCCGAGAATGGGCCCATGGGTGGGAGCAGCGACGTCCCGGCGTTGCGCCGGGGACTGGCGGTGCTGCGCCTGCTGGCGAGCAGGCCGGGCCCGCTGTCGGCGGCGGCGGTGGCGCGCGAGCTGGACCTGCCGAGGTCCACGACCTACCACCTGCTGGCGGAGCTGGCCGACGCCGGGTTCGCCACGCACTTCCCGGAGGAGCGCCGCTACGGGCTCGGCGTGGCCGCGTTCGAGCTGGGTTCGGCGTACCTGCGGCACGACCCCCTCGAACGCCTGGCGCGCCCGCTGCTGCGCAGGCTGGTGGACCAGGTGTCGCTGCCCGCGCACCTGGGCGTGCTGCACGGCGCGGAGGCCCTGTACCTGGTGCGGGAGCAGCCGAGGCAGCCGCAGACGATCGTGTCGGACGTCGGGGTGCGGCTGCCCGCGCACCTGACCGCGTCGGGCAGGGCGATGCTGGCCCGGCTGCCGGACGCGCAGGTGCGGGCGCTGTTCCCGAGCGCGCGGGCGTTCGTGGACCGCACCGGCCGGGGGCCGCGCAACTTGCCCGCGCTGCGCAGGCTGCTCGCCGAGGAGCGGCGGCGCGGGTGGGCGGTGGAGGACGGGTTCGTGACGGCGGGCTTCGCGTCGGTGGCGGCCCCGGTGTACGACCACGGGGAGCGGCCGATCGCGGCGATCACGGTGACGTTCCGGCACCTGTGCGAGGAGCCGTGCGGCCAGTCCTGGCCGGAGCTGGCGGCCGAGGCGATGCAGGCGGCGGACTCGCTCACCGAGCGGATCGGCGGGAGCCGGGCGTGAGGGCGCAGGGCGTGAGGGCGCAGGGCGCAGAAGAGCGGCGCCCCCGCAGTGGGAACGCCGCTCTTCGGACCTGCGAATCCCCTCGCGGGGCGCGAATCCCGTTACAGGGACAGGGTCTTCAGGAACTCCGCCGCCACGTTGGCCACGGTCTCCTTGTCCACGTCGACCTTCTTGACCAGCTCGGCCACGTTCTCCGTCGTCAACCCGGCGGAGACCTTGTCCAGCACGGCCTTGCCCTTGTCGTCCACGGCGCCGGTCCGCAGCAGCGGCAGGATGTTCTGCGCCGGGTACATGCTCTTCGGGTCCTCCAGCTGCACGAACCCGTTCACCGCGATGTCGGCCTGCGTGGTGTACAGGTTCGCGACCTGCGACCCGCCGTCCTTGAGCGTGTCCACGGTGACCGGGCCGCCCGCGTCGGTGGTCTTGATCTCCTTGAAGGTGACCCCGTACAGCTCCTTGACCTTGGCCTCCCAGCGCTGGGCCCACTCGCCCGCGGCGCCGAGCACGTACTTGCCCTCGCCGAGGTCGGCGATGGACTTCACGCCCGAGTCGGCGGTCTCCTTGGTGACCACCAGGACGTCCTTGTCCTCGGCCGCCGACTTCTCCAGCACCTCCAGGCCCTCGGGGAGCTTGGACTTGAGCGCCGAGTAGACCTCCTCGGCCTCGGAGGCGGTGCTGGCCTTGTCGAAGTGCACCAGCAGGTTGCCGGTGTACTCGGGCACCACCGCGAGCGACTTGTCCTGCAGCGCCTGCACGACCAGCTCGCGCGCGCCGATGCCGGAGCGCACCGACACCTTCGCGCCGGTGGTCTTGAGCGCGCCCGCGTAGATCTCGGCCAGGATCTTGTTCTCGGTGAAGTCGGCCGAGCCGACCACGATCTCGCCGGAGGCGGCCTGGTCGCCGCTCCCGCTGAGGTCCTCCGCCGAGCCGCAACCGGCGGTCGCCAGCGCGAGCACCGCCGCCACCGCCGTCAACGTGCGCTTCATGCCTTGCTTCCCCTCACTTCGCGCTGCGCGGCGGCGGTCGCCGACAGCTTCCCCTTGCGACGCCGCGTGCCGAGGGTGAGGCCCTTGGGCACGACGAGCCCGCCCACCCCCGCCAGCAGCAGGTCGAGCGCGACCGCCAGCAGGGCGATGAGCACCGCGCCGCCGACGAACTGCCCGTAGTCCAGCACCCGCAAACCGTCCAGCAGCGGACGGCCGAGCGTCTCGATCCCCACGTACGCGGCCACCGACGCGGTCGCCACGACCTGCAGGGTGGCGTTGCGCACCCCGCCGAGCAGCAGCGGCAGCGCGTTCGGCAGCTCCACCCGCCACAGCACCTGCGAGCCGGTCATCCCCATGCCGCGCGCGGCGTCCACGACGCCCCGGTCCACGTCCTGCACCCCGGCGTACGCGCCCGCCAGCAGCGGCGGGATCGCCAGCACGACGAGCGCGACCACGACCCCGACCTGCCCGCCGCCGAGCAGCAGGTACAGCAGGGTGACCAGGCCGAGCGTGGGCAGCGCCCGCAGCGCGTTGCCGCCCGCGACCAGCAGCGTCCCGCCGCGCCCGGTGTGCCCGATCCACAGGCCCAGCGGCACCGCGATCGCGCTCGCGCCGAGCACGGCGGCCAGGCAGTACAGCAGGTGCACGCCGACCCGCGTCGGGATCGAGGTGGACCCGGACCAGTTCCCCGGCGAGAGCAACCACTCCAGCGCGTCAGCGAAGATCACTTCGCCACCTCCGCCCACGGCGTCAGGACCTTGCGCAGCGCGACCAGCAGCAGGTCCACGACCAGCGCCAGCACGAGGGTGAGCACGACCCCGACGATGATCGGCGCGAGGTAGCGCTGCCGGAACCCGTCGGTGAACAGCACGCCGAGCCCGCCGGTGCCGATCAGCGCGCCGACGCTGACCAGGCTGATGTTGCTGACCGACCCGACCCGCACGCCCGCCGCGAGCACCGGCACCGCCAGCGGCAGCTCCACCGCGAAGAACCGGCGCACCGGCCGGAAGCCCATGGCGGTGGCGGCGGCGGTGACGTGGCCGGGCACCGCGTCGAGCGCGTCGGCGACCGGGCGCACCAGCAGCGCCGTCGTGTACAGGGTGAGGGCGGCCACGACGTTGACGCTGTCCAGGACCTTCGTGCCGATGAGGGCCGGGATGATCGCGAACAGGGCCAGCGACGGGATCGTGTAGAGCACGTTCGACAGGGCGATCACGGTGGCGCGCGCCGCCCGGAACCGGTGGCACAGCAGGCCGAGCGCGATCGCCAGGACCACGGCGACCAGCAGCGGGAACAGCGACAGGTAGACGTGCTCGCCGAGCATGTCCAGCACGGCCGACCGGGTGCCCGCGTCGGAGAGGTAGCTCAGGACGTCATCCACGGGCGGCCCCCGGTCGCTCCCGCCGCGCCTCGATGGCGTCCAGGACCTCGCGGGCGGTGACGACCCCGGCGTAGCGGCCGTCGGAGTCCACGGTCACGCCCAGCCCGGCCGGGGAGGACAGGGCGGCGTCGAGCGCGCCGCGCAGCGGGGCGCCCAGCTCGTGCAGGCTCCCGCCCGGCACGGCTGCGCCACCGTCACCCGGCGGGTACCAGCCCTGCGGCCTGCGGTCGGCGTCGAGCACCAGCCGCCAGGCGTCGCCGCCGCCGGGCGCGTCGTCCGGTCCGACCGTGCCGACCTGCCCGAGCGCGAGGCCGCCGGAGTCCGCGAAGGACAGCCCCCGGTAGCCCCGGTCGCGGCCGACGAACCCGGCGACGAAGTCGTCGGCGGGCCGGGACAGCAGCTCGGCGGGCGGCGCGTACTGGGCGAGCACGCCGCCCTCGCGGAACACCGCGACCTTGTCGCCGAGCCGCACCGCCTCGTCGATGTCGTGCGTGACGAACACGATCGTCTTGCCCAGCTCGCCCTGCAGCCGCAGCAGCTCGTCCTGGAGGCCCTCGCGCACCACCGGGTCGACGGCGCTGAACGGCTCGTCCATCAGCAGCACGGGCGGGTCGGCGGCGAGCGCGCGGGCCACGCCGACGCGCTGCTGCTGGCCGCCGGACAGCTGCGCCGGGTAGCGCCCGCCCAGCTCCTGCGGCAGCCCGACGAGCTCCAGCAGCTCGGCCGCGCGGGTGCGCGCCTTGCGCTTGCCCCAGCCGGACAGCAGCGGCCCGGTCGCGACGTTGTCGAGGACCGTGCGGTGCGGGAACAGGCCCGCCTGCTGGATGACGTAGCCGATGCCGCGCCGCAGCTCCGGCGGGTCGACCTCGCGCACGTCCCGGCCGCCCACCAGGACGGTGCCGGACGTGGCCTCCACCATGCGGTTGACCATGCGCAGCGAGGTGGTCTTGCCGCAGCCGGACGGGCCGACGAACACGGTCACCGCGCCGGGCTCGGCCACCAGGTCCAGGCCGTCGACCGCGGTCGTCCCGTCGTCGAACCGCTTGGTCGCTCCCCTGAACTCGATCACCCCGGGTTCCCTCCCCCTGGGTTGCGGCTGTCGGACGACCCTAGCCCGTCGGGGTGACAGCGGCAGGACATCCCGGATAACGGGAAGTCCCTCGCGGGGGTGGGACGCCGACGGTGGCGAGCCGGGTCCCCGGCACCGTTTAGGCTGCTCTGCTTGTGGCAGCAGATGAGCCGAGCGACCGCGTCCGCGACCTCCTGGCGAGCCGGGGGGCGCACGCGCGCCCGCTGCGCCGGGTGCTGACCCTGCTGTGCCGGGACTGGCACAGCCTCGCGGAGCTGGTCCGGCTGCCCGCCGTGCCGCGCCGCACCGTGCAGGAGCTGCTGACCGCGGCGCAGGACGACCTGGAGAGCAGGGGCGACCGGCACCGGATCGTCCCCGCGCGGGCCGCCGCGTACGCCCGGTACGCGGCCGAGGAGCTCCCGGACGCGGCGGACGCGCTGGTGGCGGAGAACCCGGACCTGCTGGCGGTGGTCCGCGCGGACGTCGCGTCCGTGCCGCCGCCGGTGGCCGCGCTGGACCACGTGCAGGCCACGCCGGAGACGGCGCTGAAGCGGGCGCTGTGGCTGACCACGACCTACGACCTGTCCGGCCGGACCCTGCTGTGCCTGGGCGACCACGACCTGACGTCGCTGGCGGTGTGCGCGGTGGACCCGAGCGTGCGGGTGGTCGTGGTGGACGTGGACGACCGGCTGCTGGCGCACGTGGACCGGATCGCGGCCGAGCGCGGCTGGGACGTCACGACGCTGCACGCGGACTTCCGCTTCGGGTTGCCGCCGTCGGTGCTGGAGAGCGCGGACCTGGTGTTCAGCGACCCGCCCTACACGCCGGAGGGCATGGGCCTGTTCGCGGCGCGCGGCGTGGAGTGCCTGGGGCGGGACGGGAGGCTGCTGCTGGCGCACGGCTCCAGCGACCGCACCCCGGCGCTCGGGTTGAAGGTGCAGCAGGAGCTGCTGCGGCTGGGGCTGCTGTTCGAGGCGGTGCTGCCCGCGTTCCACCGGTTCGACGGGGCGCAGGCGATCGGCAGCGCGGCGGACCTGTACGTGTGCAGGCCGACGTCGAGGCGGTCGGTGTCGGTGACCAAGCCGGGGATCTACACGCACGGCCCGCAGTCGCTGGAGTCCGAGGGCCCGAGCGGCAAGGCGCTGGAGGCGCTGGTGGACCTGGCCCCGCGCCCGGAGTCGAGCCCGCCGCCGAAGCCGAGGCAGCCGGGCTGGGCGGAGCCGGTGGGCAAGGGGGCGGCGTCGCTGGCCGTGGACCTGAGCGCCGATCCGGGCCCGTGGCTGCTGCGGACGCTGCTGGCGTGCTCGCCGGGGCGGATGGCGGCGCTGGTGCCGAACAACCACCCGGACGTCGCGTCGGAGAAGGGGCAGAAGGCGCTCGCGGAGCTGGTGGGGACGAGGTTCTCGCTGCGCTACCTGCGTTCCACGCCGGACGGGAAGACGTGCGTCGTGGTGGCGGACCAGGTGCTGGCGGGCGGGTTGGACGAGGGCGGGCTGGCGGTGCGGGAGGTGCTGTCGCGGGCGCACGGCAAGCTGGGGAACGTGTGGCGGGAGGCGCTGGTGACGGCGACCAGGGGCGGGTTGACGAAGCGGGCGGCGCGGGAGCGGATCGTCGAGGCGGTGGGTGAGTCGGCGGACCTGGAGGAGCGCCTGATCGACCTGCCGAGGCACCGGATCGCCGCGCTGCTGCCGCTGATCGCCGCGTCCGCGACCTGATCCGGTCCGCGGGGTGGCGCCGGGTTCAGTCGAACTCCCGCGCCACCCGCTCCCGAGCCCGCGCCACGACCCCGACCTCCCGCACCGCGAGCGCCCGGACCTCCTCGGGCAACTTCCCCCACTTCCTTACCCGAGGGGCCCGGAGCCCGTTCTCCACGTGCTCGGTCACCCCAGATCCCCGCACCGCACCGAGGAGAAGTCCGCCGGATTCCGCTCCCGCTCCCCGACCCGGCGCGCTGCCCGCGCCACAGGGCGCCCTTGACCAGGAACCCGGCCGCGCACCCGAGAACGAGCAGCACGCCGACTACCAGCAACACCCTCTTGACGACCACGTCCACCGGTTGACCCTCCCCTGGGGACGGTGGGGACGGTGGCGGGTCAGAGGAACTTGTCGGTCAGGGGCCCGCCCGGCTCCTGCTGCCGAGGGGCCCGGCTCCGCGGTTTCGGCGCGAAGCGCGCCGCAGGCAGGAACGCCAGCGCGAACACCAGGAACCCGCCCAGGGCGAACGGCCCGCCGGAGACGTCCCGCTCCCACGGAACGACCGCCCGAGGGGGCAGCAGCCCGGTGCGGTCGACCCTGAGGGAGAAGGGCTTGTAGACCGCGACGTAGTTCCAGCTTCCGTCGTTGTCGGACTCGAACTCCCGCTCACCGCACCGGACGTGGTAGACGGAGCGGTCCCGGAGCCCCGCGTCCGGATCGACCACCACGCACCCGTCCAGCCGCTCGCCCAGTACCGAGTACCACCACGGCTGCACGTACTGCTCGGACGCGAACACGCCCATCCCGGTGAGCGCGATCGCCGTGAACGCCGCCGTCCACTGCCCGTGGCGCAGGCACAGCACGAGGGAGTACACGGCGAACCCCAGGACGCCCAGAGCTCGGCGCTCGGTCGACTCGGAGCCGACCAGGATCACCCCCACCAGGACGGACAAGAGCCCGAGCACGAGGAGCACCGCCCTGACCCTCTTCTCGGCGAGGACCTTCTTCCACCTCGTGCGGCGGGACGGGACGACCATCAGAGGAAGTCACCGTTCAACGGACCAGCGGGACGCCGCTTGGGCTTGGGCTTCGGCCGGTCAACGGGCTCGGGCAAGCGCGCCGCCACCAGCACGCTCCCCATCGAGAGCAGGTAGTACGCACCCAGCGCGTAAGGCCCGTAGGGAGCGTTCTCCTCGTTCGGCACAGGCGCCACCGCGGGGAGCAACCCGGTGCTGTCCACCAGCAACGACACCGTGTCGCCGACCTCGACGGACTTCACGCTCTTGCTGGTGCTCTCCAACACCCGGTCACCGCACTGGAAGCGGTAGTCGTAGTACGCCGAACTGCTCCTGCCCCCGCTCCGGTACTCGCTGCCCACCAACACGCACCCGTCCACCCGCTCACCGTGGAGCGAGTACCACCACGGGGGCACGAAAAAGGTCAGCATCAACAAGTAGAGCATGAAGAGCAGGAACCCCGCGAGGAACGCGATCAGGCGCTGCGTGACGGCGAAAAGAAGCAGGCAGTTCACGAACAGGCCGAGAAAACCGAGAGGGTGCCAGTTGGATTCGTAGAAGACAGCGATCGGTCCGATCAACGCGCCCAGCAGCGCGAGAGCGACGAGCACCGGATTTTTGATCTTCTTCACCCTGGACCCGCTATCCGGAACAACCATCAGAGGAAATCCCCTTCACCAGACCACTCGACACCGGCAGCGCGTGCCCGCCCAGCTCATTCGTCCAGGTATCCCGTCCTGCGCTTGAACTGCTTGACGTCGTCGGTGGCCCCTTTTTCCTCCAGTTCGTCCTGCTTCGCGATCTCCCGGAAGTTGTCCGCAGCGAACT
This sequence comes from Actinosynnema sp., assembly GCF_052038725.1. Taxonomy (NCBI): domain Bacteria; kingdom Bacillati; phylum Actinomycetota; class Actinomycetes; order Pseudonocardiales; family Pseudonocardiaceae; genus Actinosynnema; species Actinosynnema sp. Next base: position 3,858 of record NZ_JBQGCX010000746.1, on the reverse strand, counting down.
TGAGCTGGAAAGCCCCGTCGTTGAAGCTCGGCACCGAGTGCGGCGACACGCTCCCGTCCGCACGGGTGATCGGCTTGAACGGGCTGTAAGCCTCCGCGGCGGGAGCGGCCTTGTCGAAGAAGGACACGTGGTGCTGGTCGGCGAACCTCTGCGCGACGTTGCCCGCGTCCTTGTACCGGTCCGCGAACTCCCCAGCCCCCTGCCGCGCCTTCGCTGCCGCGTCGCTCAACGACGGCGCGGTGGTCCCCCGGTCGACCAGGCGCTTGCCGACGTCGTCCAAGCCCTTGCCCAGGCCGTCCAGACCGGGGAAGCGCGGGACGCTCGGCGTCGGCGCGCTCCCACCCGCCCTCTTCCCGAACCGCGCCAACCCCTTCAGCGCACGCCCCAGCGCACCGGTGAGCTGCTTGATGCGTCCCAGTATCCGCGTGACGACGCTCACCAGCTTGCTCAACTTCTGCGTGATCTTGCCCAGCACAACCGCACCGCGCCCAACCGCCCACGCGGTGAACGCGGCGATGGAACTGCCGAAGCTGACCACGGAGGAGGCCAGCGCGATGGCCGCGTTCCGGACCACCTCCCACACGAACATGGCGATCAAGTCCCGGATCGTTCCCCTGATCGTCGCCGTGATCGTGCCCGCCGTGGCGATGTCCCCGGCGACCCGTGTGCACGATTCGCTGAGCACCACCGTTTCCTTCACCAGCTGCCGCTGGCTGGCGCGGAACCCCTCAGCGGCCTGCTGCTGCCAACCCGAAACCTGGGTCTCGATGGCGTCGTGCTGCGCTTCGGCGATCTTCCCCAGCGCCGTGGCGGTCTCGTTCCACGTCTGCACGGCGGCCTTGATCCGGTCGCCATCGCCCGCCAGGTAGTCCAGCGGCTCGCGCAGGAAGGACACGTGCTCGATCAACCACCCGATGCCCGCCGTACCGAGCGCGCCCAGCGGGTCGAGCGCGGCCCCCAGCAGGTCGAGGCCCACCGCGCCCAGGTTCATGGCGATCTCGGCGACGTCACCCTCACCAGCACGCTTGCCAGAGTCGATCAACTGGAACACGGACTCGACCGGCCCCGCACCCGCGAAGTTGTCCGGATTGGTCCAGCCACCCTCGTCGCTGAACCCGGTCCACTCCACCATCAGCCCTCACCCCCGAACCCCGCCGCGTTCCCGTCCTCCACGGCCGCGTACTCCGCCGCGGTGGCCCTGGTGTCCCCCGCCGCCTCCCCGTACGCCGCCGCCAACCGCTCGATCCCCTCGACGACCTCCGCCGCCGCGCTCTCCGCGCCGTTCGCGAAGAACGACAGCAGCACCCCGAACGTCTCCCCGCCCAGGTTCACCCCACCGGCCTTGCCCGCCGCGGCGGCCACCTCGCCGCCGCGACCGTCCTGCGCCTCGGCGAACGCCTCCAGCTGCCCGGTGACGACCTCGTACCCGCCGCCGCTCACCGGAGCACCGGCCCGAAGCCGTCGTCCTCGTCCGGCTCGCCCCGGTCCACCGGGCGCCGCGCGGGCGGGGCCGGAGGTGCGGGCGGGGGCGAGTAGCCCGGCCGCGCCGGTCCGGCGCCCCAGGACTCGTCCCGCAGCACGCTGCCCTCCTCGCGAGCCCGAGCCGCAGGCTCCTCGACCTCCTCCACCGGGATGAACCCGGTCAGGAACTCCATCGCCTGCGTCCCGCCGAAGTCCGGTTCCAGCACCGCCGCGACCTGCCGCGCCGCCTGCGCCTGGGCCTGCCGCAGCACCCCCATCACGACCTGCCCGAGCTGCACGTGCGACAGCTCGCCCGCCTTCGGCGAGAACTCGATCGCCTGCACCGCCCCGTTCGGCGCCACGGTCACCGTGACCGCCCCGTCCTTGGCGCGCACGGTCGCCGACGCCTGCCGGATCTGCTCCTGCGCCTGCGCCGACCGCGCGGCCAGGTCGCGAGCCCTGGCCTCCAGGTCCGCTATCACCCGTTCGGGTTCCACAGTTCCCCTCCCCTGACCAGCACGAACGCTGGCCCCCGGAGCGGGATTATGGCGCTTGCCCCACGAACGAGTGGCCGAAATCCGACAAAAGACCTCGGCTCTGCGCAGCACGTCACACCGGAGCGGGAGCCCGGCTCACCCGGCCTTGGGGATGTGCAGCGGCCCCAGCGCGAGCACCGCCCGGAACTCCTTCGGCGGCACCGGCCGGGAGAACAGCCACCCCTGGTAGGCGTCCACCCCGACGCCGCGCAGCACGTGGAACTGGGTGGCCGTCTCGACGCCCTCCGCGACGCACTTGCGCCCCATCGCCCGCGCCATGTCCACCACGGCCCGCGCCACCGCGAAGTCCGACGAGTCGCTGCCCACCCCGGCCACGAACCGCCGGTCGACCTTGATGATCTGCGCGGGCAGGTCCTTGAGCCGCGCCAGCGACGAGTACCCGGTGCCGAAGTCGTCCACGGCGAACTGCACGCCGCGCTCGACCAGCTCCGCCATGGACTGCCGCACCCGCGAGGGCAGGTCGACCAGCGCCGTCTCCACCAGCTCCAGCACCACCCGGTCCCACGGGATGCCGGACTCGGCGATGGTCGCCGACACGATGTCCACGAACTCCGGGTCGCCCGGCACCAGCCCGGCCAGGTTCACCGCCACCGCCACGGGCTTGCCGTCCGGCGCGGGCCAGGTCGCGGCCTCCTTGAGCGCGGTCCGCAGCACCCACCGGTCCAGCTCGCGCAGTAGGTCGCCCTGCTCAGCGACGGGCAGGAAGATGTCCGGCGACAGCAGCCCCCGGTCCGGGTGCGGCCACCGGACCAGCGCCTCGGCGGTCTGCACCGACCCGTCCACGCCGACCACCGGCGGGTAGTGCCGCGCCAGCCCGTCGTGGGCGAGCGCGTCCCGCAGCTGCCCCTCCAGGTGCACCTGCCGGTCGGCCGACGCGATCAGCGCCGCCGACGCCAGCGACACCCGCCCGGCGCCGGACCGCTTGGCCTCGAACATGGCCGCGTCCGCGAACCGCAGCAGGTCCGCGCCGGTGGCGCGCGAGCCGTTGGGCACCGCCGCGCCGATCGACGCCGACACCCGGACCAGCTGCCCGTGCACCGGGACGGCCGTGCGCAGCAGCCCGGCGACGCGGGTCGCCAGCGCGTCCACGCCGCCCACCGCGTCGATGTTCTCGCAGATGATCACGTACTCGTCGCCGGACAGCCGGGCCGCCGTGCACCCGTCGGGCAGCCCGCCCTCCAGCCGCCGCGCCAGCGCGACGAGCAGCTCGTCGCCTGCGTCGTGGCCCAGGGAGTCGTTGACCCGCTTGAAGTTGTCGATGTCGCAGAACAGCACCGCGACCTTCGCCCGGTCGCCGCCCTCCAGCAGCTCGCCCAGCAGCTCCTTGACCAGCGCCCGGTTCGGCAGCCCGGTCAGGTCGTCGTGGGTGGCCTGGTGGCGCAGCGCCTCGGCGGTGCGGCGGCGCTCGGTGATGTCCTGGAACACGATGAGCCAGAACCGCCTGCCGTCGTCCTGCACGGACAGCGCGATGTGCAGCTCGCAGTAGACCCGCTCGCCGTCCGGCCTGACCAGTATCCGCTGCGGGATCTTGTGCGCCCGCTCCGCGCCGAACTCGGTCATCCGGCTGACCGACTGCAGCCGGTCGTCGTTGTCGGTCGGGTCGGTCAGCTGCTCGGCGGTCATGCCGCGCAGCTGCTCCAGGTCCATGCCGAGCAGGTCGCACAGCGCGTCGTTGGCCTCGACCAGCCGCTCGCCCTCGTCGAACAGCCCGATGCCGACCGGGGTCAGCGACACCAGGTCGGCGAAGCGCTGGCTGGAGCGCTGCATCCGGGTCTCGGCGACGCGCTGCTCGGTGATGTCCTGCGCGGTGCCCACGGCGAGCGTGCGCCCGTCCGGCCCG
>NZ_JBQGCX010000745.1:0-4264 GCF_052038725.1 Actinosynnema sp. | reverse complement strand
ATGCTGGAGATCTGGAGCAGTTGGGCCAGCTCACCGGCGTGCCCGGCGACCCCGTCGACACCGCCCGCGAACTGCCCCAGGCGCTCGGCGGCTGCCTCGGCGGCCCCGCCCTCCCAGCCCTGCACCTTGCCGCTCAGGTCCCGGTCGAAGGACTCGCGCAGCTTCGCGACGCCCTCGCCGATGGCGTTGAAGTTCTCGGCCGCCTGCGCCAGCGCGGGACCGTCGCCGCTGACGAAGTGGATCGCGTCCTCCAGCGGCTGCACGACGCTGATCAGGAAGTTCAGCCCCTGCCCGATCAGCCAGCCGAGCGGGTCCATCGCGATGGACGTGGCGGAGGTGCCCACCGATTGGATCAGCGCCGACGCATCCGAGGTGAGCGCCTGATCCCCACCCGGCTCACCGGTCTTGCTCGCCGCCTCGGCGGTCTTCAGGTAGTTCCCGTAGAACAGGGCGGCCTCGGCGGCCTTCTCCCCGGTGGTCTTCTCGCCGACGGTGATCTCGACCCCGCCCGCTTCCACCTTCTCCTCGGCCACGCGCTACCTCCCGCCGCTTCCGGTGTCGATGCCGTCGAAGGCCCGCTGGATCGCCTCTTCGGGGCCCCGGTAGTCCTCGGCGGTCGCCCGGAAGCGCTCACCCACCCCCCGCAGGCCCTCCTCCAGGTCGCCGAACAGCTCCTTGAGGTCACCGAGCATCCCGGTGTAGGTGCTCTTCACGAACAGCCCGACGACGCCCCAGGACTTGTCGCCGACGTCGGCCCGGTCGACCAGGCCCTTGATCTGCCCGGCCGTGCCCGCGTGCCCGTCGGCCGCGCCCGCGAAGCCCTCCAGCTCCGCAGGGTCCACGCTGAAGCCGCCGCTCATCGCCCGTCCTCGTCGTCGTAGAGGTTGAGGAAGCGGTCGTTCTGCTCGCCTCCGGGACCGGCCTGCGGCTTCGGCTGCTGCTTCCAGCCCTCGTTCATGAAGTTCCGCTCGGAGAAGTCCTCCTGCTGCGCCTCACGGCCCTGCGCTTCACGGCCCTGTGCTCCACGGCCCCGTGGCTTGCCCGGTTCGGGCTTGCCGGTCCGCGCTCCGGGTTGCGGCCTGCCGGGGTGCGGCTGGGCGGGCGGGGGCGTCGGCCCCTGCGGTGGCGCGGGACGAGCAGGCGGCGCGGGTGGCACGGGCGGACCGGGTGGGCGCGGCGGGGCCTGCTGCGGGGGAGCGGTCGCCTCGTCGGCGGTCACCGCCCGCAGCTCCTCCTTGGACATGCCGAACAGCTCGGCCTGGGTCTCCAGCACCTGCTCGGTCAGGTCCAGGTCGTCGCCGAACGCCTCGCCTAGCGCCCCGTCGACGATCCCCGCCTGCCTGCGCGCCGCCTCGGCGACCGCCTTGCGCAGCGTCGACATCAGCTCGCCCGCGAGCGCGTGCGCGGGCTTGCGCACGGCCTGCTCGGTGAGCCTGATGTCCAGGACCGCCCCGGAGGGGCCCGCGACGACGGTGACGGACCGGTCCGCCGAGGTCGCCGCGACCTCCAGCTCGGCCAACCGCTGCCGCATGTCGTCGACACCCGCGAACTGCCCCTCGACGCGGGTCATCCGCGCCTGGAACCGCTCGAACTGCGCGACGAGCTGCTCAAAATCCGCTGACAAAGCACGCCCCCCAAGGCCGTCCCCCGTGTGATCGGCCCACATCGTGACCGCTCAACGGGTGATTCCGGGGGAGAACGGGTGAAACGGGGCCGGAAAGCCGAGAGCGGGAGCGCCCACCTGGGGGGCGCTCCCGCTCTCGGGAAACGTCGGTACCGCTCGGCTCAGCTCAGCTTCGTCGTCCGCGTCGCCGCGATCCCGGCCACCGCGCCCCACGACACCTTCACCGCCACCGGCCCGAGGCCAGGACCGGTCCCGCGCACCAGCGCGGCCTCCAGGCCCTCCACCAGCGCGGCCGACGGCAGCAGGCTCACCACGGCGCCGACGCCCGACGGCATCGAGTCCGGGCTCAGCGCGACCCCGCCGACCAGCAACAACAAGAACCACACGATGTTCGCCAGCGCCAGCACGACCTCCGCGCGCAGCGCCCCGCCGAGCAGCACGCCCAGCGCGCCGAACGCCAGCGTCCCCAGCACCACCAGCAGCGCCGCCCAGGCGAGCCCGGCGGCGGTCGGCGACCAGCCGAGCAGCAGCGCCGTCACGCCCAGCACGGCCATCTGCACCACGACCACCGCGAACCCGGCGGTGATCCGCCCGGCCACCAGCAGCCACCTCGGCAGCGCGGTCGCCGCGAGCCGCTTGAGCACGCCGTAGCGCCGGTCGAACCCCAGCGCGATCGCCTGCCCGGTGAACGCCGACGAGATCACCGCCAGCGCGAACACCCGCGCCGCCGCCGACGCCACCCTCGGCTCCGGCACCGGCAGCACCGTCGCCAGGGTCAGGGCGACCAGCAGCCCCAGCGGGATGATCAGGGTCAGCAGCAGCTGCTCGCCGTTGCGCAGCGTCAGCACCGTCTCGGTCCTGGCCTGCGCCAGCAGCATCCGCCCCAGCGGGGCCCTGCCCGGCGCGGGCGCGAAGGTGCCCGGTTCGAACCTCACGACCGCAGCTCCCTGCCGGTCAGCTCCAGGAACACGTCCTCCAGGCTGCGCTTGGCCACCGTCAGCTCCTCGGCGAGCACGCCCTGCTGGGCGCACCACGACGTCACGGTCGACACCACCTGCGGGTCGACCTTGCCCTCGACCAGGTACGCGCCCCGGACGGTCTCGCGCACCCCCATGCCCTCGGGGAGGGCGGCGATCAGCAGCGAGGTGTCCAGGCCCGGCCTGGCGCGGAAGCGCAGCTGCTGCTCGTCGGCGCCGTGCGCGGTCAGCTCGCTCGGGCTGCCCTGCGCGACCACCCGCCCGCTGTCCACGATCACCACGTGGTCGGCCAGCGCCTCGGCCTCGTCCATCAGGTGCGTGGTCAGCAGCACGCTCACCCCGTCGGCCTTGAGGGCCGCGACGAGGTCCCACACGAGCCTGCGCGCCTGCGGGTCCATGCCCGCCGTCGGCTCGTCCAGGAACACCAGCTCCGGCCTGCCGACGAGCGCGCACGCCAGCGACAGGCGCTGCTGCTGCCCGCCGGACAGCCGCTTGTACGTGGTGCGGCCGACGCCGTCGAGCCCGAGGACCTCCAGCAGCCAGGCCGGGTCCAGCGGGTTCGCGGCGCACGCGGCCACCAGCCGCAGCATCTCGTCCGCCCGGATGCCGGGGTACCCGCCGCCGCCCTGGGGCATCACGCCCACGCGGGGCCGCAGCCGGTCGCCGTCGCGCCACGGGTCCAGCCCGAGCACGCGCACCTGACCCGCGTCGGCGGCGCGGAAGCCCTCGCACACCTCGACGGTGGTCGTCTTGCCCGCGCCGTTCGGGCCGAGCAGCGCCAGCACGCTGCCCCGCTCCAGGACGAGGTCGAGGCCGTTCACCGCGGTCTTGGCGCCGTACCGCTTCACCAGCCCCGACACTTCCACGGCAGGGCGATGGGGTTTCGGGCTCACGAAGGGCAGCGTAGGCCAATGGGGGTGGGGCGGGCCCCACCAGGGTTCTCCAGGAAGCTCCAGGGTCGTGTGGGGGGACTTCCCGATATCCCCGGATGGATCATTCCGCCATTATCTCCGTGTGGACGAGAACCGGGTGGAAATAGTCGCGGCGCCGCGGGCGCTGGCTGTTGCCGCACTCGTCGTCTCGCCTTTTCCCGTAGTTTACCTGCACCTCTCGTCCGGCAGTACGATCAGCCCTGTCCAGAACACGATCAGCGATTACGTCTCCGTTTCCGGTGGGACCTGGCTGCTGGGTCTCACCGCACTCGCGCTGGCGGTGGGGTCGATCGCGTTGCTGGTGGGCATGGTGCGCTCGGGTTTGCCGAGGCGGGGGCCGGTGGCGGTGCTCATCGGCCTGTGGGCGGCGGGGCTGGCCGTCGTGGCGGTCTTCCCGACCGACCCGCTCGGAGCCCCGACCTCGGTGACCGGACTGGTGCACAGGTACGCGGGCGCGGTGATGTTCGCGAGTCTCCCGATCGCCGGTTGGCTCGTTTCCCGCGCATTCCTGCCGAGCCCTTCGCTGCGTCGCCTCTCGGTACTCGCCGGATTCGCTTCCGGCGCATTCATGTTGAGCCACACGGCGGTATTGGGCGCGGGGAGCGGGATGGTCCTGCTCGGTCTCTTCGAACGCGTCCTGTTCGTCGTGCTGTACGCGCTGCTGTTCACGCTGGCGGCTGCGCTCTCCGAGCGGGAGGGGACGTCGTGACGTGGATCGCGGTGGGGCTGGC
>NZ_JBQGCX010000744.1:0-5536 GCF_052038725.1 Actinosynnema sp. | reverse complement strand
GTGGTCCGTCACACGTTAGGGGCATCGCCCCGCCCGCGGGGCGGGCCTCCGCGAACGCGCCGCACGGGTGTCGCCCCCGTCCCCGCTCCCCGCGAGCTCCCCGCAACCCCGGTGAACTAGGTTGCCCCGTATGCACCAGGACCAGACCGATCCGCGGGCCAGTCGCCGTTCCGGCGGTGAGGGGACCACGGCCGCCGATCTCGCCTCCAGTCCCTTCCGGGTCGACCGGGACCGGGTGGCCTCGTCGCCGTTCTTCTCGCGGCTCGGCGGGGTCACGCAGGTGGTCAGCTCGACCGGGTCGGGGTTGTTGGTGCACAACCGGCTCACGCACAGCCTCAAGGTCGCGCAGGCCGCCCGCGCCATCGCGGAGCGGCTCTGCTCGCGGGCCGAGCTGGGTGGGGTGCTGGAGAAGCTCGGGGGGTGCGACCCGGATGTCGTGGAGGCCGCCTCCCTGGCGCACGACCTCGGGCACCCGCCGTTCGGGCACCTCGGGGAGCAGGTGCTCGACCGGATCGCGCGGCACCGGTTCGGGCTGTCGGACGGGTTCGAGGGGAACGCGCAGTCGTTCCGCATCGTGACCACCACGGACGTGCGCGGGCCCGAGGCGGTGGGGTTGGACCTCACGGTGGCGGTGCGCGCCGCGATGCTCAAGTACCCGTGGACGCGGCTGTCCTACCCGGACCCGCACCCGCGCGACATGGCCTCGCCGCCGCGCGGCGCGGCCGAGCCGTCCGAGGCGCCGGGGACCGGGTCGGGGAAGTTCTCCGCCTACGTGACCGAGATGGACGACGTGCTCGGGGCGCGGCTGCCGTTCGACGGGAAGGTCGAGTCGTGGCAGCAGACCGTCGAGGCCTCGATCATGGACACCGCCGACGACATCGCCTACGCGATCCACGACCTGGAGGACTTCTACCGGGTCGGGGTGCTCCAGCACGCCACCGTCGCGGCCGAGCTGGGCACCTGGCTCAAGCAGGGGCTTGAGCTGGCCTCGCTGAGCGCGGCCGAGCTGGAGGCCCAGGAGCGGCGGCCGGGGCGGTCGCTGGAGGCGCTGCGGCGTCGGCTGCACCTGAAGGACTCGTGGGCGGTGGACGACGAGGTGTTCGCCGCCGCCGTGGCCAAGGTGCGCGCCGAGCTGGTCGACGGGCTGCTCGCGGTGCCGTTCGACGGGTCCACCGAGGCCGAGCAGGCGGTGGCCGGTTTCTCCGCGCGGTGGACGCGCAGGCTCGTGGACGCGGTGGGCGTGCTGGAGGAGCCCACGACGCGGTCCGGGCACGTGGTGCTCGCGCAGGCGCAGTGGCACGAGGTGCAGGTGCTCAAGTTCGTGCACCGGCGGTTCGTCCTGCTGCGGCCGGACCTCGCGCTGCACCAGCGCGGGCAGGCCCGGTTGCTCACCGCGCTCGTGGAGGCGCTGGAGCAGTGGGTGACCGACCGGCACGAGGTCGGCAGGCTGCCGCGCCGGTTGCACGACCTGGTCGAGCTGGCCGAGCAGGAGTACGCCCGGTTGGCCGCGGACGATCCGGCGGCCCTCGTTGGGGCTACCGGTGAAAAACCGTCGGGGCCGGACGCGGTGCGCTCGCTCGCGCGCGGTCGGGCGGTCGTGGATTTCACCGCCTCGCTCACCGACAACCAGGCGTCCGCGCTGCTGGAGGCCCTGTCCGGACGAACCGGGCAACTCTGGACAGACGCCTTCGTTCTGTGAACTGTGATGTACGGGGTAACTGCGGCAAGTAGCCTGAACGGCCGCAGACGGTAATCGGGGCTGGCCAATACGTTGACCCCTCGATCGGTGACATCCGATCGTCGGCCGCGTGCGTCGGGGCACGCATCAACGTGGGGGAGACGCCTGTGCGCTCACCGAAACGCCGGTCCCGAAGAAGCGACACCCTGGTCATCGCGGGCTCCGCGGCGTTAGAGCTGCTGCTGGGTTCGACGGCTCCGGCAGCGGCGGACCCGCCCAAGGCGAGCAGGGGTGTCGAGGACACGACGGCCGCGCAGATCGCGGCCCTGCAGGAGATCAAGAAGTCCGCCTCCCCGGCGGAGTCCAAAGTGGACAGCTCCCTGGTGGTCGAGCAGCGACGACGCGCCGACGCGGGGACGCGGGCCAAGCTCCCCTCGGTGCAGACGGGGGTAGAGGTTCAGAACGGGTCCGCCGTGCTGGTGGACATCCGCGCCCACAAGGTCAGCGACGACCTCGTCAACGCCGTGAAGTCCGCCGGCGGGGCGGTCCGGTCGGTCTCGACCGAGGGCGCCACGATCCGCGCGCAGCTGCCGCTGGCGTCGCTCACCACGATCGCGGGCCGCTCCGACGTGCGGCGCGTGGAGACCGCGGCGGACGCGAAGACCTTCCACCAGCAGGACGCGAAGTCCAAGCGGGACAAGGCTTCCGAGGAGTCGAAGCAGTCGAAGGAGGAGCGGGGCGCCGAGGTCGAGCGGCGCACCCGCGAGGCGCTGGAGCGGGTCGGCGCGGACGCGGTCGTCACCTCCGAGGGCGACCGGGCGCAGGCCACCGACACCGCGCGCCAGGAGCACCGGGTCACCGGCACCGCCGTGAAGCTGTGCGCGCTGTCGGACGGCGTGCGCTCGCTCGCGGTGTCGCAGGCGGCCGGTGAGCTGCCCGCCGTGGACGTGCTGCCGGGCCAGGAGGGCTCCGGCGACGAGGGCACGGCGATGCTGGAGATCCTGCACGACGTGGCGCCCAACGCGGAGCTCGGCTTCGCCACGGCGTTCAACGGCGACGCGAGCTTCGCCGACAACATCAGGGCCCTGCGCTTCCAGGCGGGCTGCGACGTGATCGTCGACGACGTCCTGTACTTCAACGAGTCGCCGTTCCAGGACGGGATCATCGCGCAGGCGGTGGACGCGGTCGCCGCCGACGGCGCGGTGTACTTCTCCTCGGCGGGCAACGAGGGCAGCGTCGCGGCGGGCACCTCCGGCCACTGGGAGGGCCAGTTCGTCGACTCGGGCGTGGGCATCGGGAAGTTCGCGGGCACCGCGCACGACTTCGACCCGGCCCCGAACGCCAAGCAGGTCCTCAACCCGCTGTCGGCCTACTCGACCGGCGTGCCGGTGACGCTGTTCTGGGCGGACCCGCTGAACCGGTCGTTCAACGACTACGACCTGTACCTGGTGAACTCGGCGGGCGCGGTCGTCTCGTTCAGCCAGAACATCCAGGACGGCACGCAGAGCCCGTACGAGCGGATCGACACGCCCGCCTCGGGTTCGGGGCTGCGCCTGGCGGTCGTGAAGTTCCGGGGCGATGACAAGTACCTGGCGCTGAGCGCGCTCGGCGGCCGGTTCAAGGACTCGGCCGACGGCCTCAAGGGCTTCGCCACGCCGGGCGTCTCGCGCGGCCACTCGGCGGCCAGGGGCGCGATCAGCGTCGCGGCGGCCCCGGCGGCGTCCGCGCTGTCGTTCGACCTGGAGCCGGGCGACCCGGCGAACCCGACCGGCCCGTTCCCCGGCTCGTTCACCTCGGCGCAGCAGCCGGAGCGCTTCACCTCCGACGGCCCGCGCCGGGTGTTCTTCGCGGCGGACGGCTCGCCCGCGCCCGAGGTGCGGCAGAAGCCGGACATCACGGCGGCGGACGGCGTGAACACGTCGGTGGCCGGGTTCAAGCCGTTCTTCGGCACGTCGGCGGCGGCGCCGAACGCGGCGGGCATCGCGGGCCTGGTGCTGTCGGGCAACCCGACGATGTCGCCCGCCGAGGTGCGGGCCGCGCTGGTCGGCACCGCGATCGACATCGCGGCGCCCGGCGCGGCCAACCAGACCGGCGCGGGCATCGTGCGCGGCGACCTGGCGCTCGACTACACGGGCGCGAGCCCGCAGCCGCTGGCGAAGGCGGCCACGCCCGCCATCACCAACGACGGCGACGGCAGCCGGTACCTCAAGCCGGGCACGACCGCGACGGTGACGCTGCCGGTGGCCAACACCGGTGACGGCACGGCCGCGTCGACCAGCGTGGTGCTGACCTCGCCGACGCCGGGCGTGAGCATCGCGCCCCGGTCCAAGTACTACGGCAACGTCGACCCCGGCCAGACGCTCACCGGCACGTTCAAGGTGACCGTCCCCGCCTCGCAGACCATCGGGTCCGTGGTGAGGCTGGAGGCGCGCGTGACCTACGCGGGCGCCACCTCGCCGACGGCCTCGGTGTTCCAGCTGCCGGTGGGCGAGCCGTCCAGCGAGGTCAAGACGTTCGGGTTCACCGGCGTCACGGCCATCCCGGACAGCAGCACCGCGGGCGTCTCGGTGCAGATCCCGGTGACGGGCGTGGGCGTGCTGTCGTCGTTGAAGTTCGTGATCGGCGGCGAGACCTGCACGACGGCGGAGAAGGCCACGACCGTCGGCATCGACCACAGCTACGTCGGCGACCTGGTCGGCACGCTGACCTCGCCGTCCGGTGCGAGCGCGACGCTGTTCCAGCGCCACGGCAGCTCGGGCAACAACCTGTGCCAGGTCGTGTTCGACGACTCGGCGGCGGCGGCGTTCTCCTCGGTGACGAGCGCGCAGGCGCCGTTCACCGGGTCGTGGCGGCCGGTGACGCCGCTGGCTCCGCTGCTGAACGGCTCGGCGGACGGCACGTGGACGTTCAAGGTCGTCGACTCGGCGGCGTCGGACACCGGCTCGGTGCGCGACGTGGCGCTGAAGGTGACCGGGTACGTGTGATCGGGCGCGGGTGACCCTGGGCGCCGCGGTCCCGGAGGTGGGTTCCGGGACCGCGGTCGCTCGGGGCCCCGGCGTCCGCTGAGCGGGATTCCGGTGTCCGTTCCGGGCGGTTTCGCCCGCCTGGAAGCCTTGCTGTGACGAAGAAGGCCCCCGTGGGATATCCCACGGGGGCCTTCCCAACGGGTGGGACTACTGGGGCCACTCCCAGCGGATGCCGAACACGCCGGGGCCGAAGCCGAGCGCGACCGCGTGCACACCGCCCGCGTTGTCCAGCGCGAGGTTGCGGCGGCGCGACGGGCTGTCGTCGCCCGCGGGCACGCTGAACTGCTGGCAGCGCGACGGGAGGTAGCCGGGGTCGAACCGCACCTCGATCACGTACTCGCGCACCGGCAGCCGGAACTTGCGGGCGAACGTGTTGTTGCCGGGCGGGTAGTGGCCCTCGGCGAACAGCAGCTCGTACTCCATGATGAGCGTCTCGCCCCTGGCCAGCGGGCGCTCGAACATCATCTCGGCGGCCATGATGTTGACCTCGGGGTCCTGCACGACGCGGCCGAGGTGGCAGTTGCGCAGGTTCACGACCTGCGGCAGCACGTTGGACTCCTCGGTCTCGAACACCAGCGCCCAGCGGTCGGGGCCGTCCTGCTCGGCGCGCAGGATCTGCCGCACCCACACGGACCGCTGCCCGCCGTCGGCGGCGATCTCCACGCGGTCGTGCTGGCTGATCCGGCCCAGCTTCACGTCGGAGCTGGTGTCGACCTTGCTGAGCAGGTTCGCGACCCGCTCGCGGCGCGACCACAGCGCGTCGATCGGCATCATGGTGGTCGGGCGGGAGCGGCGCCCGCGCGGCCTCGGCGGTCCGAGCAGCGCGGACAGG
>NZ_JBQGCX010000743.1:0-2714 GCF_052038725.1 Actinosynnema sp. | reverse complement strand
TCCGCGGCGGCGGCGTCCACCTGCTCGACGAGGACCTGCGCCCGGTCCCCGACGGCGAGGTCGGCGAGCTGCACGCCACCGGCGACGGCCTGGCCCTGGGCTACCTCGGCCGCCCCGACCTGACCGCCGAGCGCTTCCTGCCCGACCCGACCGCCCCCGGCGCCCGCATGTACCGCACCGGCGACCTCGCCCGCCGCCTGCCCGGCGGCGTGCTGGAGTTCGTCGGCCGCGCCGACGCCCAGGTGAAGGTGCGCGGCTTCCGCGTCGAGCCCGCCGAGGTGGAGGCGCAGCTGCTGCGCCACCCCGACGTCACCGGCGCGGCCGTCGTCGCGCAGGCCGACACCTCCGGCGGGCGCAGGCTCGCCGCGTTCTACACCGCCGAGCACCCGGTGTCCGCGCCCGAGCTGCGCCGCGCGCTCGCCGAGCGCCTGCCCCGCCACCTGGTGCCCTCCACGCTCACCCGGCTGCCCGCGCTGCCCCTCACCCCCAGCGGCAAGCTCGACCGCGCCGCGCTGGCCGCCACCCCGGTCCGCACCAGGGCCGACGTGGACGCCGACTACCGCGCCCCCGCGACCGAGCGGGAGCGGTGGCTGGCGCAGCTGTGGGCGGACGTGCTGGCGGTGGACGCCGTCGGCGTGGACGACGACTTCTTCGAGCTGGGCGGCCACTCGCTGCTGGCCAGCCGGATCACCGCCGAGATCGCGGGCGAGCGCGGCCTGTTCGTGCGCGCCCGCACCTTCTACGAGAACCCGACCGTCGCCGAGCTGGCCGAGCACCTCGGCGCGCTGGAGGAGTCGCGATGAGGCTGAGCGCCCCCACCGGCGACCAGGACGTCGACCTCGACGCCGTGGACCTGTTCGACGCCCGCACCTACTCCGACGGCGACCCGCACGCCGCGTGGCGCGCGATGCGCGAGCACGCGCCCGTGCACCGGCAGACCCTGCCCGACGGCCGGTCCTTCGCCTCCGTCACCCGGCACGCCGACGTCAGCGCCGTGCTGCGCGACCACACCCGGTTCACCTCCCGCCGGGGCACGCTGCTGTCCATCCTGGGCGGCGAGGACCCGGCGGGCGACCTGATGATGGCCGCCAGCGACCCGCCGACGCACACCGCGCTGCGCGAGCCGCTGGGCAGGGCGCTGTCGTTCGCCGCGCTGCGCTCGCGCCACCCGGACGTGCTCGCCGTGGTGCGGCGGCTGATCGCGCCGCTGGCGCGGGAGGGCGCCTGGGACGTCGCCGAGCGGGGCCTGGGGTTCCCGATGGAGTTCACCGGCGCGCTCATGGGCCTGCCCGAGTCCGACTGGCCCGAGCTGGCCCGGCTGACCACCCAGGCCGTGGCGCCCGAGGACCCGCTGTTCGGCGCGGAGGCCGGGCACGGGGCGCTCGTGGCCGCCCACCACGAGCTGTTCGAGTACTTCGCGGAGCTGGCGCACCGCCGCGACGACCGCGACGACCTCGTCGGCTTCCTCAAGCGCATGGACGTGGGCGGGCGCCGCGTCCGCGTCGAGGAGGTCGTCTACAACTGCTACAGCCTGCTGCTCGGGGCGAACGTCACCACCCCGCACGCCGTCTCCGCCACCGTCCAGGCCTTCGTCGAGCACCCCGACGAGTACGCGCGGCTGACCGGCTCCGACCGGCAGACCGCCACCGCCGTCGAGGAGGGCCTGCGCTGGGCCTCGCCCGCCAACCACTTCATGCGCTACGCCACGGTGGACACCGAGCTGAGCGGGCGGCCGGTGCGCGCGGGCGAGGCCGTCGTGGCCTGGCTGGGCTCGGCCAACCGCGACGAGCGCGTCTTCGCCGACCCGTACCACTTCGACGTGGCCCGCAACCCCAACCGGCACGTGGCCTTCGGCTTCGGCCCGCACTACTGCGTCGGCGCGCCGCTGGCCCGCGTCGCGCTCCGGATGCTGTTCGGCGAGCTGGTGCGGCTGGTCGAGCGGTTCGAGGCCGCCGGGCCCGTCACGCACCTGCGCTCCAACTTCGTCGCGGGCATCCGGAGCCTGCCGGTGCGCGCGGTCCTGCGGCCGGGAGCGGCCGACGAGCTGAAGGGGGAAGCCGATGCCGCCACCCCGGCGCGGTAAGTGGCTGCTGCGCGCGCCGGACCCGGACGCGCGGGCCCGCCTGTTCTGCTTCCCGTACTCGGGGCTGGGCGCCTCGATGTACGCCCGGTGGCCGCGCGCGGTCGGCGACCTGGAGGTGTGCGCCGTGCAGCCGCCGGGCAGGGAGAACCGCATCCGCGAACCCCACCACGGCGGCTACCCGGAGCTGGCCGACCTCGCCGCCACCGCGCTGCTGCCGCACCTGGACCGGCCGTTCGCGTTCTTCGGGCACTGCGGGGGAGCGCTGGCCGCGTTCGCCACCGCCGCCCGGCTGGCCGAGACCGGCGGGCCCGTCCCGACCGTGCTGTTCGCCTCGTCCCAGGTCGCCCCGCACGAGGGGCCGTTCGGCCGGTTCCTGTCCATGTCGGACGCCGAGCTGTCCCTGGAGCTGGCGGAGCTGACCCGCGCCCTGGGCGGCGCCCCCGACCCGGACATGATCGAGCTGGGGCTGGGCGTGCTGCGCGCCGACCTCGCCGCGAACCGGGCCTACCGGCTCGACGCGCCCCTCGCGCCGGGGTCCGACGTCTGCGCGATCGGCTGGTCCGCCGACGCGGAGATCCGCCCCGACCAGATGGGCGGGTGGCGCGACTGCGCGCCCGGTGGCGGGTTCACC
>NZ_JBQGCX010000742.1:0-2456 GCF_052038725.1 Actinosynnema sp. | reverse complement strand
CGGCGCGCGGGCCGCGGCGCGCGGCTGGCGGCTGGCGCTGCGCGGCGGGCGGCGGGCGGCTGGCGGCTGCCGGCTGGCGGCTGGCGGCTGGCGGCGGGCGGCAAGAGCTACCACAGGCAGCCCCCGCAGGCCCCCGCTGGGACCCCGCGCAGGCCACGCGGACCAGCGTCCGCAGGCGAGCGTCCGCAGACCGGCTCGGGCAGACCGGCTTCCGCGGACCGGCTCGGGCGGCCCTCGGCAGGCCGCAGAGCGATCCCCTCGGGTCTGGGGCGTGGTCGCTGCGGCTGCGGCGGGGTTCGCTGGATCCTCCTTCCCGGCATGTCCGCTGTTCAGCGCGGTTCGTGGGCGTTCGGTGCGGTCGCTGGAGCGGTGGTTTCGGCGATCCGGCAAGCTTGGGGTGCGCAGCTCCGCCCTCGTGGCGGACGCGGGCGGCCCGCCCGTTCGGGCGGGGACAACTGAACATCCACCGGGGGTGGCGCGCGCGTCGCCCTCCGGTGCGGAGCGGGAGCACCGGCTCGGGTCGGTGCGGAGCGGTCGGCGTGAGGCTGGGCCGTCCGCTCCCCGCCCCTGCCAAGTACCGAACTGCACGACCTGGACCGAACGTCCCGGCTCGACCGGAGCGCGTGGCACGACCGCGTGGCCGGACCTGGTGGGACCGCCGGTGGAGAACAAGCGGAAAGCGGGGAACACAGGGTGAAGCTGCTCGTCACGGGCGGTGCGGGGTACGTCGGCAGCGTGACCGCCGCACGGCTGGTCGAGTCCGGGCACGAGGTCGTCGTGCTCGACGACCTGTCCACCGGGCACGCGGACGCCGTGCCGGAGGGCGCCGAGTTCGTCCAGGCCGACATCGACGACGCCATCGGCGACGTGCTCGCGGGTGGCTTCGACGGCATCGTGCACTGCGCGGCCAAGTCGCTGGTCGGCGAGTCGATGGTGGACCCGGCCAAGTACTGGCAGGGCAACGTGGTCACCTCCCTGAAGCTGCTCGACGCGATGCGCGCCCACGGCACGCCCCGGCTGGTGTTCTCGTCCACCGCCGCGACCTACGGCGAGCCCGAGCAGGTCCCGATCCTGGAGACCGCGCCGACCCGGCCGACCAACACCTACGGCGCGTCGAAGCTCGCGATCGACCACGCCATCACCTCCTACGCCGCCGCGCACGGCCTGGCCGCCGTGAGCCTGCGGTACTTCAACGTCGCGGGCGCGTACGGCCGCTTCGGCGAGCGGCACGCCGTTGAGACCCACCTGATCCCGCTCGTGCTCCAGGTCGCCCTGGGCAAGCGCGAGAGCATCAAGGTCTTCGGCGACGACTGGCCCACCGACGACGGCACGTGCGTGCGCGACTACATCCACGTGCTCGACCTGGCCGACGCGCACATGAAGGCCCTGGAGCACGCCACGGCAGGCGAGCACCGCATCTACAACCTGGGCAACGGGCTCGGCTTCTCCGTCAACCAGGTCATCGAGGCCTGCCGCGAGGTCACCGGCCACGCGATCCCCGCCGTGGTCGACGGCCGCCGCGCGGGCGACCCGGCCGTGCTGATCGCCTCCAGCGAGCGCGCCCGCACCGAGATGGGCTGGAAGCCCGAGCGCGCCGACCTGTCCGGCATCGTCCGCGACGCCTGGGAGTTCACCCAGGCCCGCGAGGAGGCCTGAGCCGCATGACGACAACGGGATCAGCGGCGGACTTCTCCGACCTGGCGCGCTTCGCCGCGCTGCCCAGGCTCGGCTCGCTGGCGGTGTCGCCGGACGGCTCCCGCCTGGTGACGGTCGTGTCCGAGCTCTCGGACGACGGCAAGACCTGGCAGGGCTCCCTGTGGGAGGTCGACCCGACCGGTGGGCGGCCCGCGCGCAGGCTCACCCGCTCGGCCAAGGGCGACTCGTCGCCGGTGTTCACCCCGGACGGTTCGCTGCTGTTCCTGTCGGCGCGACCGGACCAGGAGCGCAAGCCCGGCGAGGCCAAGGACAAGGCGGCGCTGTGGCTGCTGCCGACCACCGGTGAGGCCCGCGAGCTGCACCGGCCCGCGGGCGGTGTCGACCGGGTGCTGGTGGCGGGCGGCTCGGGCACGGTGCTGCTCGGCTCGCCGGTGCACCGGGGCGCGGGGTTCGGCGAGGCGGACGCGGACGTGCGCAAGGCGCGCGAGGACGCCGGGGTCACGGCGATCCTGCACGAGAGCTACCCGATCCGGTACTGGGACCACGACCTCGGCCCGTTCCACAGCAGGCTGCTGGCCACGACCGCACCGGTCGACGGCGACTCGGCCCGGCTGGTCGCCGGGGACCTGGTCGACCTGACGCCGGTCACCGAGCGGGCCCGGTTCGCCTCGGTCGCGATCAGCGACGACGGGCGGTGGGTCGCGCACACCGAGAGCGTCGAGGTGGACGCCGCCTACGGCAACCACGTCCGGCTCCGGCTCACCAGCGCCGACGGGACCCAGGACCGGGTGCTCGCGCAG
>NZ_JBQGCX010000741.1:0-9526 GCF_052038725.1 Actinosynnema sp. | reverse complement strand
CCCGCTTACAGCGGGAATCCGATCAGCGGGAATCCGATCAGCGGGGACAGTGCGGCTGTCGTCGTGGTTGGGGCGTTCGTCGTCGCGGCCAGGGGGCTTGGGGTGGGCATCGGTGTTCCTGGGCAGGTCAGGTCGCGTTGTGGGAGCTTGCCGTCCACCAGGAAGTCCTCCACCGCGCGGTCCACGCACGGGTTGTTCGCCACCGCGTACATGCCGTGGTCGCCCTCGTCCAGGACGGTCAGCATCCGGGAGCCCTTGAGGGCTTTGTGGGACCTGCGGGCGCCTTCGACGGGGGTTGCCGGGTCGCGTTCGGATTGGACCAGCAGGAGTGGGGGCGCGCCCTCGCCGGTCGGGGTCGGCAGGGTGAGGGGTGGGCGGTTCCAGAAGGCGCAGGGGGCGAGCAGTTGGTGGTAGCCGAAGAACGGGTAGCGGGAACCGGTGCGCTCGGCGTCTCGCGCCAGGGCTGCGCGTCCGCCGTGGAACGGGGTGTCGTTGCAGGCCACGGCGAACAGGGTCGCGTTCTCCGCGTCCGGGTAGCGGTTGGCCAGCGCGGTCAGGGTGGGGAATCCGGGGGTGGCGCGGTGCGGGCCTGAGGTCTCCGCAGGCTCGGGGGGCGCCACGCCCAAGTGGCGGGCCAGGTCGGCCAGGTCCGGGGTGACCAGGGGGAACAGGAGCTTGCGGTACTGGGTCTGGAACGCGGTCTGGTCGAAGGCGATCGCGTCCAAGGGGGTTCCGTCCGGGAGGGTGAGGGGGGCCTCGGCCAGCTTCGCGCGCACGGCCTCGTAGACCCGCCGCACCTCCTCCGGGGTTCGGCCGAGGCCGTAGGTGTCGTGGTGCTCCGCGACCCACGGCAGGTAGTCCACGTCGAAGCGGCGTTGGAATGCCTGGGCGAAGTAGTCGTGGAACATGGTCTGGAACCTGGCCGTGAGGTCGGCGTTCGAGTCGAGCGTGAAACGGCCCACGCGCCTCGGGAAGAGGGTCGCGTAGTGCGCGCCCAGCCAGGTCCCGCTGGAGTAGCCGACCCAGTCGACGAGGTCCCTGCCCAGCAGGTGGCGCAGGAGGTCGAGGTCGCGGGCGGTCTGCTCGGTGTTGACCACGCGGTGCAGGTCGCCGGAGAGGGTTTGGCAGGTCCGGGCCTGGAGCTCTGCGGCGTCGTAGAGGCGCCTCACGTTCGCGCGGCTGCGGTCGCGGGGGTCGGCGACCAGGCGCCAGTCCAGGTTTCCGCAGGTCAGGTTGGTGCTCGCGCCTGCGCCGCGCACGTCGAAGCCGATCAGCTCGGCGGAGTCGACCAGGCGCTGCCTGCCCTGGAGCATCAAGGGGGTGAACCTGCCCTGACCGCCGGGGCCGCCGGGGTTGGTGAGCACGCTGCGGCGCGCGTGGTCGTTGCGGAGCCTGCTCACCGCGATGGTGATGGTCCGCGAGTCCCTGGGGGCGGTCCAGTCGCGCGGGGTGCGGTAGGCGCCGCACTCCAGACCGACCAGGTCCGGTTCCGCGCACGGCGTCCAGTCGATCCGCTGCCGCAGCAGGTGCTCGGCCACGGGCCTGCCACCCGCCTGCGTGCCCGCCTCCGCTGTGCCCGCCTCCGCTGCGCCGGTCGGGGCTGCGCCGGCCGGGGCTGCGGAGGCGGGCACGGGTAACAGCGGGGTGGTGAGCAGCGCGGTCAGCACCGCGATGAGCGTTGTGCGCATGTGCTCCCCCTTCGAGGTTCGTCCGCCGCCCACTTCAACGCACGGTGTCCGAACGGCACAAGGGAGTCACCCGTGGGCACAGGTGCTGAGCCGGAACGGCCTCAGCGGTGGTACCGGGGGGTGAGCGTCACAGGGGGAACGTGAAGGCCGGCCTGACCGGGGGCGCGGCCTCCGCGGTGAGCGGCTCGGGCAGCGGCATCCCCCGGCAGGTCAGGTCGCGCTCCGGCGCGACGCCGTCGACCAGGAACGCCTCCACCACGTCGTCCACGCACGCGTTGCCGCCCGCGTACAGGCCGTGGTCGCCCTCGTCGAGAACGGTCAGCAGCCGCGAGCCCGCGAACGCCCGGTGCGCCCGCACCGCGCCCTCGACCGGGGTCGCCGGGTCGCGCTCGGACTGCACCATCAGCACCGGCGGCACGCCCCGGCCGGTCGGGGTGGGCAGCGCGATCGCCGGGCGGTTCCAGAAGGCGCACGGGGCGACGGGCTGGTAATAGCCGAAGAACGGGTAGCGGGCGCCAGCGCGCTCCGCCTCCCCGGCCAGGGACCTGCGGTCGCCGGGGAACGGGGTGTCGTTGCAGGCGATCGCGTGCAGGGTCGCGTTCGCCGCGTCCGGGTGGCGCACCGGGGTCGCCGCCAGCGCCGCCGTCGCGCGCGACGCCGTCACGGGCCCGGTGGCCTCGGCGCCGCCCACCACGCCCAGTGCGTGCGCCAGGTAGGACAGCAGCGGCGTGAGCTGGGGGAACAGCTCCTTCAGGTACTGGGTCTGGGCGAACAGCAGGTCGAACAGGATCTCGTTGACGACCGTGCCGTCCTCCAGCGCGAACGGCTCGGCCTTCACCGCCGCGCGCACGGCCTCGTAGACCCGCAGCACCTCCTGCGGGGCCCTGCCGAGGTGGTAGTGGGCGTCGTGCTTCGCGACCCACGGCAGGTAGTCGACCTCGAACCGGCGTTGGAAACCGGGGCCGAAGGAGTCGTTGAGGATCTTCTTCCAGGGGGCGGTGAAGTCCGCGTTCGAGTCGAGCACGAACCGGCCGACCCGCTTCGGGAAGAACGTCGCGTAGTAGGCGCCGATCCACGTCCCGCCCGAGTAGCCCACCCAGTCCGCCTGGGGGCGGCCGAGCAGGTGGCGCAGCAGGTCCAGGTCCCGCACGGTCTGCTCGGTGGTCACCACCCGGCCGAGGTCACCCGACCTGGACTGGCACGCGCGGGCCTGGAGCTGCGCCGCGTCGTACAGCAGGTCGGTGTTCGCCCGGCTGCGGTCGCGCGGGTCGGCGATCGTCGTCCAGTCGAGGTTCCCGCAGGTCAGGTTCGTGCTGGCGCCCGTGCCGCGCACGTCGACCCCGATGACCTCGGTGCTCGCCAGCAGCCGCTGGCGGGAGGCGAACCGCAGCGGCAGCCACCGGCCGGGGGCGCCGGGGCCGCCGGGGTTGGTCAGCAGGCTCCTGGTGACCCCCTCCGCCGTCCGCAGCCTGCTGACCGCGATCGTCACCACCCGCTGGTCGCCGAGGGCGTTCCAGTCGCGCGGCGCGCGGTAGCTGCCGCACTCCAACCCCGGCAGGTCCGGCTCGGCGCACGGGGCCCACCCGATCCGCTGGGTCAGGAACCGCTCCGCGATCGGCCTGCCACCCGCGACCTGCCCGGTCTGCTCAGGCTGCCCGGCCTGCTCCGCCCGCTCGGCGACCGCCCGCGCGGGTAACAGCGAGCCCGCGAGCAGCACCGGGAGCGCGGCGATGAGCGCTCTGCGCATGTCTCCCCCTTCCGTCGTGCCTCCGCGCCCAACCTCAGCGCACGGTGCCGCACGTCACAAGGCGTCACCCCGTGAGCAGTGGTGCTGACACGACCCCGCCACAGGTCAGTAATCTCGCCGATGTGGGAGTTTTCCGGAGGAGGCGACCGGCGGCGGTCGCCCGCGAGGTGGTGCGCGACCACACCTACGACGACGCGATCCTGGACATCGCCGCCGAGGAGATGGACGCGGGGCACCTCAGAGCCGCCACCACCGTTCTCGCCGAGTGCCGGGAGGACCCCGAGGTCAGGGCGCTGCGCGTCGAGGTGCTGGGCGAGCACGCCATAGGGCACGCCGACGAGCTGCTCGAACTGGCCAAGTCCAACGAGGACCCCGACCTGTGGCTGCTGGCGGGCACCGCCTTCATCCGCGAGGCGTGGGCGGTGCGGGGGACCGGGCGGGCCGACTCGGTGGGCAAGGACCGGTTCAAGGTCTTCTTCGCGACGCTGCGCAAGTCGGTCGCCCCGCTGCACGAGGCGGCCAAGCTGCTGCCGGGGGACGCGGTGCCGTGGGCGCAGCTCCAGGTGGCCGGGCTCGGCCTGCAGGTCGACCGGGAGCAGAAGGACGAGGTGTGGCGGGAGGTCGTCGCCCGCTGCCCCACGCTCTACCCGGCGCACTGGACCCGGTTGCAGACGCTGGCCGCCAAGTGGGGCGGCTCGGCCGAGGAGATGATGGCGTTCGCGCAGGGCAGCGTGGACGCCGCGCCCACCGGTAACCCGGTGGTGGCGATGCTGCCGCTCGCGCACTTCGAGGTGTTCCTGGAGAAGTTCGAGGAGGCCGTCGGGGACCGCAGCGCGCTGCGCATCGCGTCGCTGAAGCTGCGCTACTTCGGGCGGGTGCGCGAGGAGCTGGCGGCGGCGGCCGACCGGTGGACCTCCGCCGACGCGCAGACCCTGCCGCAGCTCCAGCCGCACCCCAGGGCGCTGCAGGCGCACAACCTGTTCGCGGCGGCGTTCGCGCTGGCCGAGGACGCGCCCCGCGCGAAGCGTCACCTGATCGGGATGCGCGACCACGTGCACGACGTGCCGTGGGCGTACGTGGCGTACCGGGCCGACGACCTGGCGCGCGAGTCCTCCGAGCTGGCCACCAAGTACCTGTGACGGGGGGGGGCGGGGAAGCGCGAGCCTCCCCGCCCCCGTCGTGGACCGCGCGTCAGCACTCCTGCTTGTAGAAGTACTCCGACTTCGACTCCATGTCGGCCTTGGTCAGCGCGACCAGGTCGGTCTCGGTGGTCCGCTGGACCTCCTTGCCCTCGATCGCGGCGACCGCGTGCTCGACCCCGGTCTTCCCGATCGTGGCCGGGTCCTGGGCGATCAGCGCCTGCACCACCCCGCCGCGCAGGTCCTCCACCTGCTTGGGGCTGGCGTCGAACCCGATCAGGTTCACCGCGCCGGTCTTGCCCGCGTTGCGCAGCCCGGTCGCCGCGCCCTCGCCGGTGTTCAGGTTCGTGGCGAACACGCCGATCAGGTCCGGGTAGGCCGCCAGGGTCGCGGTCACCTTCGACGCGGCCTGGTCCGGCTCGTTGTCGGTGTACTGCTGGCCCGCGTACTTCAGGTTCGGGTGCCTGGCCAGCTCGGTCTCGAAGCCCCTCGCGCGGGCGTCCGTGGTGCTCGTCCCGGCCTTGGTGTTGAGCACCAGCACCGAACCGGTCCGGTCGCCCACCAGCTCGGCCAGGGTCCGCGCGGCCAGCGCGCCGCCCTGCTCGTTGTCCGACGACACCGACGACACCGCGACCGAGGTGTCCACCAGCGCGGTGTCCACCTCCACGACCTTCACGCCCGCGTCCTTGAGCGACTTCATCGGACCGGCCAGCGCGGTGTCGTCCGTCGGCGAGATCAGCACCGCGCCCGGCTTGTTCGCCAGCACGCCGCTGACGATCGGGATCTGCTGGTTCGAGTCGAACTTCGACGGCGCCTGCACGTCGACCTGGTAGCCCGCCGCCTGCGCCGCCTCGCGGAAGCCGCACTCCATGGAGATGTAGAACGGCTCGGCGGTCACGCCGGGGATCAGCACCATCTTCTTGGCGTCCACGTCACCGCCGGAGTCGCCGATCTGCCCGCCACCGCCGCACCCCGCCAGCAGCAGCACCGCCGTCGCACCGAGAACCGCTGTCCTCATCGACATGTCCCCTCCCTGACTCAGCTAGCGCCGGTTCCTGGCCCTTCGCCGCGACTGGTCGAACCACACGGCGGCCACCAGCACCACGGCCACGGCGATCGGCTGCCAGTACACGTTCACGCCCACGATCACGAAGCCCTTGCGCAGCACCGCCGGGATGAACACGCCCAGCACCGTGCCGACGACCGAGCCGACCCCGCCGAACAGGCTGGTGCCGCCCAGGACCACGCCCGCGATCGCGTTGAGGTTGTCGGTGTCGTGGCCGGTGATGGACGCGACCCGGAAGTAGGCCAGCGCCATGAACCCGGCGAGCCCGGCCAGCACGCCCGCCAGCAGGTACACCTTCACCAGGTGCCCGGACACCGACACGCCCGCCCGCCGCACGGCCTCCGCGTTCGAGCCGATCGCGTGGGTGTGCCTGCCGAAGCGGGTCGTGGACAGCAGCAGCGCGCCCACCGCCGTCACCGCCGCCGCGAGCAGCACCAGGTTGGGCACGCCGAACCAGGTCCCGGTGCCGAGGCCGTCCGCCAGCACGTCCGGGACGCCGCTGACGTTCGACCCGTCGGACAGCAGCTGGCCCGCGCCGAGCGCCGCGCCGAACGAGCCCAGCGTCACGATCAGCGGCGGGATGCCCGCCCGCGCGATCAGCAGGCCGTTCAGCAGGCCCCACGCCGCGCCGCTCGCCAGCGCCACGGCCAGTCCCAAGAGGACGGTGCCCCAGCCCGCGCCGGTGGCGTCGCCGCCGCTGACCGCGTTCATCGCCATCGCCGCCGTGACGCCGGAGAACACCAGCACCGAGCCGACCGACAGGTCGATCCCGGCGGTGATGATCACGAACGTCATGCCGACCGACAGCACCAGCAGGACCGAGGTCTCCACCAGCGTGGTCTGGAGCGTGAACGCGGTCAGCACCGCGTCCGGGCGCAGCGCGCCGAACACCGCGACCAGGACCAGCAGCACCAGGCCGATCCACAGCGTGTTGGAGGTGGCGAGCCCGCGCTCGGGGGTGCTCCTCGGCTGGACGTCCGGCTCCAGCGGGGCCTTCTCCCCGGCGGTCACGACTCCTCCTGGTGCAGCGCGCCGGTCATCGCCCCGACCAGGTCCTCCACGGTCGCGTCGGCGGTCCGGAAGCGGGCCACCCTGCGGCCCAGCCGCAGCACCTCGACCCGGTCGGCCACCGCCAGCACCTCGGGCATGTTGTGGCTGATCAGCACCACCGCGATGCCCTGGTCGCGGACCCGCCGCACCACGTCCAGCACCTTCTCGCGCTGCACCACGCCCAGCGCCGCCGTCGGCTCGTCCATGAACACGAGCCTGCTGGCCCACACCACCGAGCGGGCCACCGCCACGCTCTGCCGCTGCCCGCCGGACAGCGACCCGATCGGCACGTCCACGCTCTGCAGCGACACGCCCAGCTCCGCGAACGAGGCCCAGGCGCGCCGCCGCATCTCCTTCTTGTCCAGCACGCCGAGCTTCCCCAGCAGGCCCGGCTTGCGCAGCTCCCGGCCCAGGTACAGGTTCGCGGCCGGATCGAGGTCCGGCGCGACCGCCAGGTCCTGGTAGACCGTCTCGACGCCCAGGGCGCGGGCCGCCGTCGGGGAGGGCAGGGACACCGGGTTCCCGTCGAACGAGATCGTCCCGGCGTCCGGCCGCTCCACCCCCGACAGGCACTTGACCAGGGTCGACTTGCCCGCGCCGTTGTCGCCGATCAGCGCGACGACCTCACCGGCCTCGGCCGTGAAGCTCGCGCCGCGCAGGGCTTCGACGCCTCCGTAGTGCTTGACCAGGTCCCTTGCTTCTAACAGGGGTAAGCCCACATCCGCTCCCGAGGCTGGACGGCAGTGGCGGCCTGCACCGCACGGCGACCAGGTCGCCGGACAGGACCTCCTGGCCCGCCGCGTGCGGCACGACGGCGGTGCTCCCCCGGCGCAGCTCCAGCGAGCCGAGGGTCCCGCTGCCCTCCAGCACGACCAGCACGGCGAACGACGGGTCCAGCTCGACCGAGCCGGACACGTGCAGGCGGTCGGCGCGGAAGAACGGGTCGGCGTTGCGGGCGAACAGGTCCACGGCGCCCTGGGACCGGTCGCCGGTGCGGCGGATCAGCTCGTCCAGCCTGCCGCCCCAGCCGTCCCGGTCGACGCAGCCGAGGGCCTTGTCGTAGCCGAGGCCGAGGTGGCCCGCGTCCGGGCTCGCCAGGAAACCGGACCACTCCAGGGTGACCGAGAAGTCCGTCGGCTGCTGGAGCTCCACGATGAACACGCCCGCGCCGATCGCGTGCGGCACGCCCGCGGGCACGAACACCACGTCGCCGGGGGAGACGCGGACCTCGTTCAGCGCGCCGAGCATCGCCGAGGTGTCCTGCTCGGCGACCCAGCGGGTCACCACGTCCTCGGGCACGTCGTCGCGGAAACCGATGTGCACCAATGGGTTCGCGCCCTTGGTGCCGATCACGATCCACGCCTCGGTCTTGCCGTGGCGGCAGTCGAGGTGGGTCGCGGCGAACGCGTTCGACGGGTGGCAGTGCACCGGCAGGCGCTGGCCCGCGTCGAGCAGCTTCACCAGCAGGGCGGTGTCCGCGCCGAACTCCGCGACGTGCTCCGGGCCCAGCCACGTCGTCGGGTCGGCGGCGACCGCGTCGCGCAGCAGCCTGCCGTCCGGCAGCCGCGACAGGCCCGCGTCGGGCTTGCCGAACAGCGTCGTGGTCGACGCGACCCAGTCCTCCGGGCCGAAGTCGGCCTCCGGGGCGCCGCGCAGCTCCGCGATGGACGCGCCACCCCGGTAGAACTGCTTCGGCTGGTTGGCGGGCAGTTCGATCGCCCGAGAACCCGTGTTGCTCACCTGCGGACCTCCCCTGAACCCCGCGGCACCAGGCGCACGGGCAGAACCACGCGGCGCGGCGGCGAGGCGTCCCCGTCCAGCCGGGCGTGCAGCAGATCGGCGGCGGCCTTGCCCAGCGCCTTCGCGTCGTGCGCGATCACCGTCACCGGTGGCGAGAGCAGGTCGGCCAGCTCGAAGTCGTCGAAGCCCACCAGGGCGGGCCGGTCGGTGGAGCCCGCGAGCGCGCGCAGCACGTGCACGGTGATCCGGTTGTTGCCGGTGACCAGCGCGGTCGCGGGGGCGGGGCCGGTGCGCAGCCGGTGCAGGGCGCGGCGCACGGAGTGCTCGTCGTGCGGGCCCATCGACACCAGGGCGTCGTGGTGGCCGAGGCCGGCGCGCGCGCAGCCCTCGCGGTAGCCGCGCAGGCGCTCGTTGGCGGTGAAGATGTCGGGCGAGTCCCCGAGGAACGCGATCCGCCGGTGCCCGTGCGCGGCCAGGTGCGCGACCGCCTCCGCCGTGCCGCCGATGTTGTCGACCAGGACGGTGTCGGCGACGACGTCGCCCGCCGGGCGGTCCAGGAAGACGACCGGGGTGCCCGCGCGCATCTCGGGGACGAGGTAGCCGTGCTGGAGGCCCGCGGGGACGATCAGCAGGCCGTCGACGCGGCGGGAGCAGAACTCCAGGGCGAGCTCGCGCTCGCGCGCGGGGTCCTCGTCGGAGGAACCGGTGATGACCTGCCTGCCGCGCAACCGGGCGATCTCCTGCACGGCGCGGGTGACGCCGGAGTAGAACGGGTTCGCGACGTCCTCCAGGACCATGCCGATGGTGCCCGTGGAGGAGCCCCGGCGCAGGTTGCGGGCGCTGAGGTTGCGCCGGAACCCGAGCTGGTCGATGGCGGCGAGGACGCGCTCGGCGGTGGCCGGGTGCACCCCCGCCTCGTCGTTGACGACGCGGGAGACGGTCTTGATGCTGACCCCGGCGAGGCGAGCGACGTCGTTCATGGTGGCGCGCCGCATCTTGCGGGCACCGGCCTGCGCGCCGTTCGGGGACAACGTTGTCATAGTGACGGCATCACACCCCGCGGGGGTGATGGATGTCAACGGTGGGGTGGGGGGTG
>NZ_JBQGCX010000740.1:0-1760 GCF_052038725.1 Actinosynnema sp. | reverse complement strand
GGGCTGGTCGCGGACCGCGCCGGGCTCGTGGCGGCGGCCGGGCCGGTGGTCGCGGGGTTCAGCGCGACCACGGACGCGCTGCACCGGATCACCGACGAGACGCTCACCGCGCTGGTGACCGCGGGGCCGACGGGGTCTGCTGCGCTCGACGAGGGGCTGCGGACGCTGCGGTCGTGGCTGGTGGCGGGCCGCGACGGCGAGCTGTTCATCGACGACGAGGCGGCGGAGCCGCTGCTGGAGGCGCTCGCGGGCCCTCCGGAGAAGGTGCAGTGCGGCGGGACGTCGATCCAGGCGTGCTGGAGCTGGTCGGCACTCGGCGTCGAGCCGCTGCTGGCGCTGACGAACCGGAGCGAGCGGCAGCTGGCCGCGACCGCGGACGGGGTGCGGCTGGTGGCCGCGCCGGGGGCCGAGGGCGGCGGCGGACGTGTGGTCCCGGTGCGCGAGGTCGCGCCGGTGGCGGGACCGGTGGTGCCGTCGAATCACGTGCTGGAGCTGGCGCGGGGCCTGCGGGCGCCCGGGGTCGAGGTGCGACGGTCGAGTCGGATCACGGTCGTGCTGACGCGGAAACGGCCGCAGCTGGACGCGGGGTTCCTGGCGCGGTCGCCGGGGGTCGTGGGTGGCGGCGTCGGGCTGGTGTCGGGGCTGAACGGGCTCGGGCGCGAGCGGGAGCAGTGGTTGCCAAGGATCGCGGAGGCGGTGCGCGGCTGGCGCGAGGGCGGGGCGCGGCTGGTGCACCTGGAGCTGGCGGACTACCGGTCGCGCGAGGAGCTGGCGCGGGTGATGGCGCTGGTGGGTCCTTGGGTGGACTCGGTGGGGATGAACGGCAGCGAGCTCGCGGGGCTCGTCGGCGACGGCGACCCGGCGACGGCGGCGACGTCGTTCGCGGCCGCGCACGGGCTGGGCCGCGTGGTCGTGCACTCGGACGGCTGGGCGCTGAGCGCGCACCGAGGTGACCCGGCGGTGGAGGCGCGGGCGCTCGCGGCCGGATCGCTGGCGGCGGCCAACCGGGCCGAGAACGGCGAGCCGCGGGGCGAGTGGAGGGTGCCGGCGGAGGCGCGGTTCGCCGTCGAGGTGCCCGCCGGTGGGCCGACGTCCGGCGGCTATCGTGCGAGCGTCGTGGCGACGCCGTACCTGACCGCTCCCCGTTCGACCATCGGGCTGGGAGACACGTTCGTCAGCGGGGACCTGCTGGTCCAGGCCGGCGTGACACACATCGATCGAGGAGAGAGTCCTTCATGAGCACCACCAGCACGCCCCAGACCCTGACCGGCCGCCGAGCCCTGGTGACCGGGGGTGGTGTCGGGATCGGCCTCGGGGTGGTCCGGCGGATGGCCGAGGCCGGCGCGCGCGTCGCGCTGACGACGCACAGCCGGTCGGCCGACGAGGTGGTGGCGGCGCTCGCGGCCGACGGGCTCGACGTCGTCGGCGTCCAGCTCGACGCGACGGACAGCGCGGCGGTGGACCGGGTCGTCGACGGGGTGGCGGAGCGACTCGGCGGGCTCGACGTGGTGGTGAACAACGCGGGCGGCCTGCTGGCGCGGACGCCGGTGGCGGAGTGCACGGACGAGCACTGGGACCGGGTGTGGCGGCTCAATGTGTCCACGGTGTTCTACGTCAGCCGCGCGGCGCTGCGGCACCTGGGTGAGGGCGGCCGGGTCATCAACATCTCGTCCCTGGCGGGGTTGAACGGCGGCGGGAACGGGTCGGGCGCGTACGCGACGTCGAAGGCGGCGGTCGACGGGTTCACCCGCGCGCTCGCG
>NZ_JBQGCX010000739.1:0-2063 GCF_052038725.1 Actinosynnema sp. | reverse complement strand
CCGGTCAGCGGCTCGACGCCGAACCAGTGCGTCGCGCTCACCCCGCCGAGCGCCCCGGCGGGCGCGCCGGTCGCCGGGTCGAGGGCCTCGGTGCGGTAGGTGTACGGGTCCTGGCCGGTGAGCGCGCCGAGCAGGTCGGCGGACAGGGCGAGCAGCCCGAGGACCGCGATGGCGATCGCTCCGGCGCGCGCCCAGCGGTCGTGCCGCAGCACCGACAGGACGGCGCGCGGCAGCGAGCGGACCGCGGTGGGGCGTAGGGGTTCTGACAACGGGCACCTGACCTTGAGGGGGGCGAGCGGCGCTCACCTTAGGTCGATCTCCAGAGGGGTGGATTTTCGTCCAACGGGTGAGAGAGTTTGGGCTCCTGGCCTGGTGGGGGTAGGTTTCGCGCGCGCGCGAAGATCGTTCTCGTCTGGAGTCGCGGGGGCGTACAGTGGCGCTTTCCGGTCATTGCTTCCCTTTCGGAAGCTTCCTGCTCAAGGGGTGTCATGGCGGTCGACTGCGGGAGCGGCGCGCACTCGGTGCACGACGTGTACAAGGCCCAGTGCCCGTGCCGGTCGATGCTGGACCTGCTGGCCAACAAGTGGTCCGCGCTCGCCATCGGCGCGCTGGAGGACGGGGTGCTGCGGTTCGGCGAGCTCCAGCGGCGGCTGGAGGGGGTCAGCCCGAAGGTGCTCACCCAGACCCTGCGGCGGCTGGAGGACCACGGGCTGGTGCACCGCGAGGTCGTGCCCGCCGTGCCCCTGCACGTGGAGTACTCGCTCACCGACCTCGGGCAGGACGCCGCCGTGCCGCTGCACGGCCTGCGGTCGTGGGTGGAGGACAACCTCGACCGATTGCCTTCGGGGTCCTGAACTGGTTACTTCCCTTCGGGAAGCAGTGAACCTTGCGGGTAAGCACCCCCTCGCGGATACGGTCGGGGCACGCCGGGAGCGATCTTCCGGCGGGTACCGACGTCACGGGGAGTGAAGATGTCCGAGACCATGCGCGCCGTCGTCCAGCGGTCCTTCGGCGGGCCCGACGTGCTCAGCGTCGAGCGGGTCGCCAAGCCCGAGCCGCTGCCCACCGAGGTGCTCGTGCGGGTGCGCGCGGCGGGGGTCAACCCGGTCGACTGGAAGAGCCGCGCGGGCGGCGGCATGGCGGACCACCTCGGCGACGCGCCGCACGTCCTCGGCTGGGACGTGTCCGGCGTGGTGGAGGCGGTCGGGTTCGGCGTGACCACGCTCCAGCCCGGTGACGAGGTCTACGGGATGCCGTGGTTCCCGCGCGCCGCCCGCGCCTACGCCGAGCACGTCACCGCGCCCTCCCGCCAGTTCGCCCGCAAGCCCGCCTCCCTCACCCACGAGGAGGCCGCCGCCGTGCCCCTGGCCGCGCTGACCGCGTGGCAGGTCCTGGTCGACACCGCCGGGGTGGAGAAGGGCCAGCGCGTCCTCGTGCACGCCGCGGCGGGCGGGGTGGGGCACTTCGCGGTGCAGTTCGCCAAGCACCTCGGCGCCCACGTGATCGGCACCGCGAGCGCCGAGCGGCACGAGTGGCTGACCGCGCTCGGGGCCGACGAGCTGGTCGACTACCGGTCGGCGCGGTTCGAGGAGCACGTGAGCGACGTGGACGTCGTCGTCGACCTGATCGGCGGGCGCGACGAGACCGACCTGCGGTCCCTGTCGGTGCTCAGGCCCGGCGGGCTGTTCGTCGGCGTGCCCGGCGGCGTCTCGGAGGCGGCGGTCGCGCGCGCGGCGGAGCTGGGGGTGCGCACCAGCCCGTTCCTGGTCGAGCCGGACGCGCCCGCGCTGGCCAGGATCGGCGAGCTGATCGACGCGGGGGAGGTGCGGGTGGAGGTCGAGCGGGTGTTCCCGCTGGAGCAGGCCGCCGAGGCGCACGTCCACGGCGCGCGGGGGCGCGTGCGCGGCAAGCTCGTGCTCAGCGTGCGCTGACGCGGGGGCGGGGGCGGGGGCTGCCACTCGGCCGCCCGGTTGCCCGGCGGCCCGGTTGCCTAATTGCCTGGCGGCCTGGCGGCTTGGTTGCCCGATGGTCTGGCGGTCCGGCTGCCCGGTGGCCCGGTGGCC
>NZ_JBQGCX010000738.1:0-2375 GCF_052038725.1 Actinosynnema sp. | reverse complement strand
GGTCCCGCGACCACCTCGCGGGCACTGGGCGTGCAGCCGCGCGGCGTGGAGGTGCTGCTGCGGCTGGGCGCGCTGGGCGACCTGCCGGGGCTGGTGATCCCGCTGCGCGAGGTGCGGATGCACAGCGAGGGCAGGCTGGTGTCGGTGATGCCGATGGCGCGCATGGCACAGGCGTCGGGGCGCGCGCCGCTGCTGGTGTCCCAGGTGGAGGTGGAGGCGTCGCTGCGGGAGCGGCTGGCCGCGCTGGGCGGCGCGCCGGAGTGGGGCGTGGAGCTGCTGGACTGCGCGCAGGACGCCTCCGGGGTGACCGCGCTGCTGCGCGACGGCGGCGGTGAGCGGCGGGTGCGGGCGGACTGGGTGGTCGGGTGCGACGGCGCGCGCAGCCTGGTGCGGGAGCTGGCGGGCATCGGGTTCCCCGGCGAGCAGGTGGCCGAGCACTTCCTGATCGCCGACGTGCGCGCGGACTGGGCGGTGGACCGGGGCGTGATGGGCAGCTGGACGCGCGGGCGCGACATGGTCAGCGTGTGCCCGCTTCCCGGCGAGGACCGGTGGCGGCTCATGGGCCCCGCGCCCGCCGGGACGGCCGGGCGGCTGCGCGACGACGAGGTGCGGGAGCTGGTGCTGCGCCAGCTCGCGCGCTGCACGCCGCACCCCGCCGAGGCGATCACGCGGGTGGAGTGGCTGTCGTCGTTCCGGATCCACCGCAGGCTCGCCGAGGCGCACCGCCGGGGCAGGCTGCTGCTGGCCGGGGACGCCGCCGCGATCCACCACCCGTTCGGCGGGCAGGGCATGAACACCGGGCTGGGCGACGCGGAGAACCTGGCGTGGAAGCTGGCGCTGGTGGCGAGCGGGCGGGCCGGGCAGGAGCTGCTGGACACCTACGCGGCCGAGCGCAGGCCCGTCGCGGAGGGGGTGCTCTCGGGGACCGGGGTGACCACCGGCCTGGTCGCGGCTGACAACCCGCTGGTGGCGCTGGTGCGGGACCGGGTGGTGATGCCGCTGCTGAACACCCGGCTCGCGCAGGGGTTCCTGTGGCGCAGGGCCTCCCAGCTGGGGGTCGGGTACCGGCACGGGCCGCTGGCCGCTCCGGGCGCCCGGCGGGGATCGGGGCCCGTGCCCGGTGACCGGGTGCCCGACCTGGCGTGCCACGACGGGGGCGGGCGGACGACGCTGCACGTGGCGCTGCGCGGCCGGTGGGCGGTGCTGGCGCCGGACGGGGTGGGCGGGTCGACCGTGGAAGCGGTGCGGGGGCTGCTCGGCGTGGACGCCGTGGTGGGGCTGGCGCCGGTGGCGGGCGGGTTGGCGGAGGTGCTGCTGGTGCGGCCGGACGGGCACCTGGCGTGGCGCGGGCGGCCGGACCCCGAGGGGGTCGCGGCGTGGCTGGGGTCGGCGCTGAGCCTGGTCGGGGAGGGGGCGCTGCGATGAGCCTCCCAGCGGACTCACCACCGCCGGGGCCGGTGGAGATGCCCGACGAGAGCTGGACGTCGCTGGGCAACGCGGGGGCGCGGGCGCAGGAGTCCGCGCGGGCCGACCGGTTGTTCGACGACCCGCTGGCGCGGGCGTTCCTGGACGCGGCGGGGACGGGGAACCCGCTGCTGCCCGACCGGGGCGGCGGTGATCCGGGGCTGCTCGGGCAGATCGCGGACGTCATCGTGGTCAAGACGGTGTTCTTCGACGCGGTGCTGGCGCGGGCGGCGGCGGCCGGGGTGCGGCAGGTGGTGCTGCTGGCCGCCGGGTTGGACGCCCGCGCGTTCCGGCTGCCCTGGCCCGAGGGGGTGGTGGTGTTCGAGGTGGACCTGCCGGACGTGCTGGGGTTCAAGGAGCGCGTGGTGCGGGAGGTCGGGGCGGTGCCCTCGTGCGACCGGCGGGTCGTCGCGGCGGACCTGCGCTCGGACTGGGTGGCCGCGCTGGTCGCCGCCGGGCTGGACCGGGAGGCCCCGGTGGCCTGGCTGGCGGAGGGCGCGCTGGGGCTGCTGGACGAGGCCGGGTGCGAGGCGCTGATGGCGGCGGTGCTCGGGGCGTCCTCGGCGGGGAGCCGGTTCGCGCTCGACCACACCCACGACGGGTGGAAGGCCGGGGAGGCGCTGGGCGGGTACCTGGAGGGGACCGGGGTCTGCTTGGCCGACCTGGTGAAGGGGGGTCCGCGGGAGCCGGGTGGGGCGTGGTTGGCGCGGCACGGGTGGCGGGTGGCGGAGTACGACGTCGTGGCGGAGGCGGCACGGCACGGGCGGCCCGCGCCGACCCTGTTCCGGGCGCTGGAGCGGCGGGCGAACGCGACGATCCTGTTCGAGGCCGAACTGGGGTAGGCGAGAGCTGGGGTAGGCGAGCGGGAGGCGGGCCGGGCGGGGGCGAGCCGGGCGGGACAAAGCCAGGTT
>NZ_JBQGCX010000737.1:0-7802 GCF_052038725.1 Actinosynnema sp. | reverse complement strand
GGGCAGCGCGGCGTTCAGCTCGACCGTCGCCGCCGCCATGCCGGTGTGGTGCATCCCCGCCACGGCCAGGCCCATCACCAGCCCGGCGGCGACGCAGGCCAGGGCGGTGCGCACGACCACGGTGAACCACAGCGCGGCGGTCGCGGCGGCGATCGCGATCAGCACCGACAGCACGACGAGCAGCGGGTTGTAGCTGAGCGTGCCCTTGAAGCTCACCGCGGCCATGCCGAGGTAGTGCATCCCGGCGACGCCCAGGCCCGAGACCGCGCCCGCGATGAGCAGCTTGGCGCGGGTGACCGGGGTCAGGGTGATCATCGCCAGCGCGCCGCCCATGAACGTGACGGCCAGCAGCGCGGACAGCGCGGTCAGCGGCGCGGAGAAGTAGCTGGTGGCGCCGGGCTGGAACTCCAGCATGGCCACGAAGTGCATGAGCCAGATGCCGACGCCGCCGATGGAGAACGCGGCGAGCACGGTCCAGACGACCTTGCTGCGCTCGGTCTCCTCGTGGCGGGCGCGGGCCGTGCAGGACAGGCCGATGAGCGACCCCACCACGGACACCACGTAGGACATGAGGACGATCCACGGGCCCGAGGTGAAGTGCTGCATCGTTTCGTGGTTCACAGGTGCCGGTCCCGTCGTCGGTGCTGGATGTGCTGTCCGTTAGTAACGCGCGCACTCGCGCACCACTAGTTCGGACTAACAGAAGTTCACCCACTTGAGATATTTAATGGGGTTTTAAATCCCGTGCGTAGCACCACCGGCACGCAGCGCCACGAGGTCCGGTCCGCGATTCAAGATCAATTCAACGCGTCCGGCGGACGCGGGCTCCCGGAATTACCCGAATAATCTTCGGGTAATGGTCGGGGCGCCGCGCCGACGCGCCCCGCCGGGGCGTGCCCGACCGGTCCCGGTGGGTAACGATCGACGTCGGGGCCTCGACAACGACGGCACGTGCAACCGAGTGCAGCGGCGGCGCGCGCCGTTCACCACGGGGCCGGTGCGGCGGCGGCGCGAGAGGGGACCGATGACGGACGCGCTGGTGAAGGAACTCCGGGAGCTCAGCCGGAGCAGGGGGGTGCACGTCCCCGCGATCGACCGGCACGTCGGCCCGGAGCTGCGCGGGGTCTGCGGCGTCGAGGCGGGCGACGGGGCGGCGGCGGTCCGGGAGAAGGTGGTGGCCTGGGCGGTGCTGGCCGCGCAGGACCTGCCCGAGGACATGCGGGTGGCCGCGCTGGTCGCGCTCGCCGTGCACGAGAGGGCGCGCGACCCGTTCCTGCGCGAGCGGATCAACTGGCTCGCCGACGAGTACCGGATCGGCGAGCGCACCGCGCGCAGGCGGGTCGAGCAGGCGCTGACCAGGCTCGCCGAGGTCGGCGAGATCGCCGCGCCCGCGCCGGTCGCGACGCCGGGCGAGCACGCGCCGCCGTGGTGGTTCTCCCGGTTCAAGGCGGTGCTGCGGCTGGACGGGCCGACGCCGGTGTGCACCGAGGACCGCACGGTCGTGTCCGGGGTCGACGGGCTGGAGGCCATCACCTGGTCGATCAGCCTGCCGCCCGCGACGCCCGGCGGGCCGCCGGGGACGCTCGACGTGCAGGTGGTGAACGGGGTCGAGCGGATCGCCCAGGAGCAGCCGTCGGCCCGGCGGCACCTGCTGCACCTGCGCCTCCCCCGACCGCTCGACCTCGGCGAGGAGCACGACTTCTCGCTCCAGGTGAGCCTGCCGAGGGGGCAGGAGATGCAGCCGAGCTACGTGTTCTGGCCGGAGCGGCCGTGCGCGGACTTCCGGCTGACCGTCCGGTTCGGCCAGGAGCGGCCACCGGAGCGGGTGTGGCGGGTGGACGGCGCCTACCACCGGGACGCGGACGACCCGGCGCCCGAGCCCGACCTGATCGAGGTGGACTCGATCGGCGAGGTGAAGTACGCGGCGAGCGGCCTGCGCCCGGACCGGGGCTACGGCCTGCAGTGGCGCCTGCCCTGACCCGGCTCCCCACCGGGTCGATCGCGCGTCCGGCCCTCGACGAAGCGGGTCGAACGCGCGGCGAAAGCCCCCCGGTTCAACCGGGGAGCGGGCGGAGGACACCCCTCGCGAGCCGGAAACCACCGGAATCGCACCCCGATCCCGGCCTCCTCCGCCCCGACAGCCCTCCGCCTGCGCTCACCCGCCCCGAGCGGCGGCGCCCTCCCGGCCGGGCGCCCGAACAGCACGCCGCTCCTCGGGTCGAACCACTACCCCCGCAAGCGCTCGCCACCCCCGGTGGCATACCGGCGGAGGGCTTTTCCACCCCGATGGCCCACCGATCCGATGCTTTTCGGTCCCGGAGGACCCTCGGCCGGCTTGGGTGAGCCCCGATCCGAGCGGCGCCCCGGCCGAGGCGTCTCCGGTGGGCGGAACGGGCCCGCCCACCGCTCAGGCCACCTCCAGCCCGCGCCGCCGGGTCCGGCGCAGCGCGACCGCGAGCAGGGCGTGCGCGCTGCCCGCGTGCGGGATCGCCCCCCGGTCCACCAGCTCCAGCGCGTGCTCGAACGCGGGCCGCCACACCGCTCCCCCGCCCTCGGCGCGCTCGCGCAGCCCGGTCGCCAGGTACAGGTGCTCGGCGTGGTCGGTCACGCTGTCCGCCCCGTGCACCACCCCGACCCGCTCCCACCCGTCCGCCTCCAGCCCGGTGCGCTCCAGCAGCTCCCGGCGCGCGGCCTCCTCCGGGCCCGCGTCGGCGGGCGCGACCGGGCCGCCGGGCAGCCGCCACTGGGTGCACCGGTGCGGGTAGGCCCACTGCCGGGTGAGCAGCACCCGGTCCCGCTCGTCCAGGGCCAGCACCGCCACCGAGGGCCGCACCACGACGTGCGCCCTGACCTCCCGCTCCCCGTCCGGCCGCAGCACCACGTCCTCGACCACGTCGAACGCCTCTCCCCGTCGCACCACCTCCGTGGTCAGCCGCTGCCACACCACCAGGGCCCCCGCCCCGTCCGCGAATTCAGCCACCATGCCCACCATGAAACCACTCGGTCGCGTTTCCCAACCCCCCACAAGGCGGCCAATTCGTGGACAACCGGAAAGGCCCGCGCGATCGACGGTAAAGCATCCGGGGGCGATGCAGAACACCTGGCAGCGATCTGGCAAGGCATTGGCCACGATCTGGCCACCACCACGACCACCGCCACCACCTGCGACAACGCCGGAAAACCGCAGTCCGACGCCCCGAACCCCCGGCCACCTGCGGCGACCCGCGAACACGCCTGAAGGACAATTCCCGGCCACTTAGTGGACGTTCTGCGCCGAGGTCGCACAAATTCGCCCGCCCGGTGCACACTGCACCCTGGCAAACGTTTTCAGGGGGTGTTCTCCGGATGCACGAGCGGGAGGGGGCTGGTCGCGGTGAGCGTGCCTGCGCAGCGGACGACGAGCAGGGGCGGCGGGCGGGGGCCGCGCGCCTGGGCGGCGGGTGGGCCCCGGATGGTGCGGGTGACGTTCTCGGCGGTGCTGCTGATCAGGGCGGGCGGCGCGCGGGTGCTGTTCGAGCAGCGGGCCGAGCGCGGCGTGTTCGGACCGGTCGGCGACGTGCTGCGGGGCCACCCTCCCGCCTCCGACGTGCTGCGCGGCCTCGGCTTCCGGGGGCAGCGGTGGGCGGGCTGGGGACCGGGGCCGCTGGCGGAGCTGGACGGGGAGGTGCCCGCGCGCTCGCTGGCGGAGCTGCGGCGGTGGTTCGACTGCGGCGCGTACCGGGAGGACGCGGCCGAGTGCCTGCGCCGGGCGCTGGCGTCGACCCTGACCGGTCTGGGCGCGGCCGACCTGGCCGAGGACGTGGCGTCGGCGCGCTTCGCCCCGCTGGGCGTCGAGGTCCTCGGCCCGGAACCGGTGCCGGGCAGCCCGCACCGCCGCCTGCGGCACCGGGAGCACCACGAGCTGGTCTGCGTGGACGCGCGAGCGCACCGCCTCCGCGACCGACTGCTGGAACTGGCGGCCGACCCGGACGTGCGGGAGGTGCTGGCGGCGACCGAGGAGCAGATCGCACGCGGCCGGGCGGGGGCGGCGCTCGTGGCCGCGCACGCGGCGGTGGCGTGGGAGGCGGTCGGGGCGGGAGCGGGGGCGGTGGGCACGGGCGTGGCGGAGGTCGGCGTGGCGGAAGTGGGCACGGCAGAGGTGGCCGCCGGGGCGGCCGGGTGGTCGGCCTTCCGGGACGTGGGGTGGGCATCGACGGTGGGAGCGGACCCCGGTTCAGGCGTGCGGGCGGCGATCCGGGGGGCGAACTCGGGCGATTCGGCGGGAACGGGGGTGGATCGGGGCGCGGAATCCCCCGGAGCCGGGCGGGCGCGGAGCGCGCGACCGGTACCGCAGGCGGGGGCGGGCGCCGGAATGACGGCGGATTCGGCGGTCGGACCGATTTCGGGGGCCGATTTGGAGTTGGGCGGGGCTCGCGCACTCCCCGATCGACCGTTTTCGGCCCTGGCAACCCCACTAATCGAGCCGATTTCACCGGAAGCGCCACCGGTTCCGGCCGCGACGAGCGCGGCGTTCGCACTGGAAGCCGATTCGGCTGGCAGGCAGGTGGGCAGCGGAGAGGCGGGTGGCAGGCAGGCGGCAAGCAGGCAGGCGACCAGCGGGCAGGCGGCCATGGCCAGTGGACAGGTGGCCAGCAGGCAGGCGGGCGGCAAGCAGGTGGCCAGTGGGCAGGTGGCCAGTGGGCAGGTGGCCAGCAGGCAGGCGGCCGGCAGGCAGGCGGCCATGGCCAGCGGGCAGGTGGCCGGTGGACGGGCGGGCAGTCGACAGGCGGCCTCCGGCCCCGCATCGGCCGTCCCCCGGTCACCGGGCGGGGCGTGCGCGGGGTGCGCGAGGTACCCGGCGTCAGCGAGGTGCGCGGCGTCCACAGCGTCCGCGGCATCCACGCCGCCCACAGCGTCCACGCCGCCCACGGCGTCCACGCCGCCCACGGCGTCCACGGCGTCCACGGCGTGTGCGGCGCCCGCGGCGTCCGCAACGTCCGCGGGGTGTGCCCCGTGAGCAGGCCGCACGCCCGACGGCGGGTGCTGGTCGGGGGTGGGCGGGGGGAGGTCGCGGTGGTCGACTGCGTGCCCACCGCCCGGTTGTGCCCGGACGGCACGGTGGCCGTCGACGTGGTGTTCGACCTCGGCGCGCTGCCGCGCGGGTGGCGGTACGCGGTGGCGTTCGTGCGCGGCGAGCTGTCGCCCGACACGGCCGCGGTCGGGCTGGACGGGCCCGCCGGGGTGCGGGTGTCCGGGATCGGCGGCGCCCGGTTCACCTGGTACGCGGGCGACTTCACCGGCCCCGGACTGCCCGGCGGGCCGCTGCGGCTGCGGCTCGTGGTGCCGTCCACGCGCGAGGAGCGCGAGGTGCGGCTCGCGCTGCGGCTCGACGCCTCCTACCTGCGCCCCCGGCTCGGCGGGCTCGGGCGCGGGCCGCTCGGGCACGCCACCGCCGACGTGCCCTGGGTGTTCCCGCTGGTCCTGCCCGCCGACCCGACCGCCTCCCCCGCGACGCCGTCCGCGCGCGTCGCCTCCCGTCGGGCCGAGCGGTTGTGCCTGGTCGCGGACGTGGAGCGGTACAGCCGGTTCACGCCCGAGGAGGCCAAGGCCGCGCAGGCGCGGTTCGTGGAGGTGCTGCGGGTGGTGCTCGCGCACGCGGGCGTGGAGGAGTCCGCGGTGGCGCGGCAGAAGGCCGGGGACGGCCAGTTCGCGGTGCTGCCGTCCGGGCTCGACCCCCTGACGGCGGTCCCCCGGCTGGTGGAGGGGTTCGCGCTGGCGCTGCGCGGGGTGAACCTCGGGTTGGACGCGCACTCCCGGCTGCGGCTGCGGGTCGCCCTGGACCGGGGTGTGGTCGAGCCGGGCGTGAACGGGTGGGTCGGCGACGCCACGATCGCGGTGAACCGGCTGGTGGACTCGCGCGCCCTGCGCGAGGCGCTGCGCGACGCGCCCAGGGCCGACCACGCGCTCGCCCTCTCGGACGGGCTGCACCGGGAGGCGACCGCGCCGGGAGCGGGGCTGCCGGGGTTCCACCGGGCGCTCGTGGAGGTGCCGGAGACGGGCTTCAGCGCCCCCGCCTGGCTGCGCGTTCCCGCCGACGAGTGACCTCCCTTAAGGGGGTGTGGTTGCGGGGTGTGCAGGGATCTCCGCAGCTGCGCGCACCGGGACGCCCGGCCGGGGGCGCGGGCCGCACTAGGGTCGCCGGATGGTCGGCGTGCGGCTGCTCCGCGTCCTGTCCCTGCTGCTGGCGGTCGCCGCGGTGGGCGTCCTGTCCGCGCTGGCGTTCCGCCCGCCGCAGCCCGTGGCGGCGGACGCGCCGGACGGCGACTTCTCGTCCGGGCGGGCGATGGCGCACCTGCGGGAGATCGCCCAGCGCCCTCACCCGATCGGCAGCGAGGAGAACGCGCGGGTGCGCTCGGTGATCGCCGGGATCGCGCGCGGGCACGGCGCCGAGGTCGTGGAGGAGACCGACCGGGTGCTGGTCGAGCTGCCCGAGCGCGGCGTGACCAGGGACGCGGTCGTGCACAACGTGGTGGCGCGGGTGCCGGGGACCGCGCCGGGCGGCCGGGCGCTGCTGGTGGTCGCGCACCACGACTCGGTGCCCACCGGCCCCGGCGCGGCCGACGACGGGGCGGCGGTCGCGGCGGTGCTGGAGGCGATCAGGGCGCTGGGGGCGTCCGGCGGGGTGCGCGACGACGTGGTGTTCCTGTTCACCGACGGCGAGGAGAGCGGCTCGGTCGGCGCGCGGGCGTTCGTGGCGCGGCACGGCGTGGCCGGGTTCTCGGCGGTGCTGAACTTCGAGGCGCGCGGCAGCGGCGGCCCGGTGTGGATGTTCGAGACGGGCGCGGGCAACGGGCCGCTGGTGTCGGCGTTCGCGGGCGCGAGCAGCAGGCCGATCGGGAACTCGCTCGCGAAGGAGGTGTACCGGCTGATGCCGAACTACAGCGACTTCACCGTGTTCACCGACGCGGGCGCGAACGGCCTGAACAGCGCGTTCATCGAGCACGTCGAGGACTACCACTCGATCGAGGACACCCCGGAGGGCCTGGACGAGGGCAGCCTCCAGCACCACGGGGAGACCGTGCTGGGGCTGGTGCGGGCGCTGGGGAACGCCGATCCGGGGCTGGTGGCCTCGGGGTTCGCCGGGGGTGACGCGGTCTACTTCGACCTGTTCTCGCGGGTGCAGGTGGCCTACCCGGTGTGGTTCGCGGTGGGGCTGGCGGTGGTGACCGCGCTGGGCCTGGTCGCCGGGGTCGTGGTGGGGGCGCGGCGCGGCCGGATCAGCGCGGGCGGGGTGCTGCGGGTCTTCGGGGTGCTGCTGGGCGCGGTGGTGGTGGCGGCGGTGGCCGCGCTGCTGGGGTGGCGGGTGGTGGCGCGGGCCCAGCCGAGGGTGGAGTTCGCGGCGCTGGACAACCCGGCCGAGCCCGGCTGGTTCACCGCCGGGTTCTGCCTGCTGGGGCTGGCGGCGCTGCTGGTGGCGGCGCGGGTGCTGCGCGGGCGGCGGCCCGGTGAGCTGGTGGCGGGCGGGCTGCTGCTGGGGGCGCTGCCGCTGGTGGCGGCGGCGGTGCTGGTGCCGGGGGCGACGTGGCTGCTGCAGTGGCCGCTGCTGGCCGGGCTGCCCGCGCTGTGGTGGGCGGCGCTGCGGGAGGAGGGCGGCGGCCGGTCCGCGCTGCTGGAGTCGCTGGCCCCGCTGGTGGCCGCCGCGCTGTACCCGCCGGTGGTCGGCACGCTGCTGGTGGCGCTGGGCACGCCGCTGCTGGTCGCCGGGGTCGGGCTGGCCGGGGTCGCCGGGGTGC
Source organism: Actinosynnema sp. (assembly GCF_052038725.1). Classification (NCBI taxonomy): domain Bacteria; kingdom Bacillati; phylum Actinomycetota; class Actinomycetes; order Pseudonocardiales; family Pseudonocardiaceae; genus Actinosynnema; species Actinosynnema sp. The sequence goes on along the minus strand of NZ_JBQGCX010000737.1, from coordinate 30 downwards.
TGCTGGCCCCGCTGCTGGTCAGGCTGCCCG
>NZ_JBQGCX010000736.1:0-9592 GCF_052038725.1 Actinosynnema sp. | reverse complement strand
GAGCGGCCTACCGGGGGCCGCTCACCAGGGGTAATTCGCTCGCCCGGCCGGGAGCGCCGACCTAGCCTTGCCCGCATGTCCCCGACCACGCTCCCCGGAGCACGCGTAGACATCCGCCTGTGGGCACGTCCCGACGAGGTGGAGGGCGAGGCGCTCCGGCAACTGCGGAACATCGCCACCCTCCCGTGGGCCGTGAAGCACGTGGCCGTGATGCCCGACGTGCACTTCGGCAAGGGCGCCACGGTCGGCTCGGTCATCGCGCTCAAGGACGCCGTGTCCCCGGCCGCGGTGGGCGTCGACATCGGCTGCGGCATGACCGCGGTGCGCACGTCGCTGGTCGCGGAGGACCTGCCCGCCGACCTGTCGCGGCTGCGCTCGCTGATCGAGGCCGCCGTGCCGGTGGGCTTCGGCCAGCACCGCGCGCCGGTGGTGTTCCACGACCGGCTGTGGCGCTCGTTCGACGACCTGACCCCGACCCTGTCGCAGGAGAAGGCGCTGAACCAGATGGGCACCCTGGGCGGCGGGAACCACTTCCTGGAGGTCTGCCTGGACACCCAGAGCCGGGTGTGGGTGATGCTGCACTCCGGGTCGCGCGGGATCGGCAACCAGCTGGCGCAGCACCACATCGCCATCGCGAAGACGTTGGCGCACAACGACGAGCTGGTCGACCCGGACCTGGCGGTGTTCCTCGCGGGCACGCCGGAGATGACGGCCTACCGGCACGACCTGTACTGGGCGCAGGAGTACGCGCGGCTGAACCGGGCCACGATGCTCGACCTGGTCACGGAGGTGCTGCTCGGGCAGTTCCCCGCGATCCGGTTCGACGAGCCGATCTCCGCGCACCACAACTACGTGTCGGAGGAGCGCCACTTCGGCGAGGACGTGCTGGTCACCCGCAAGGGCGCGATCAGCGCGCGCCGGGGCGAGCTGGGCATCATCCCCGGCTCGATGGGCACCGGCTCGTACATCGTGCGCGGCCTGGGGAACCCGGACTCGTTCCACTCGGCCTCGCACGGCGCGGGCCGCCGGATGTCGCGGAACAAGGCGCGCAAGCTGTTCACCGCCGAGGACCTCGCGGCGCAGACGCTGGGCGTGGAGTGCCGCAAGGACTCGGGCGTGGTCGACGAGATCCCGGCCGCGTACAAGGACCTCGACAGCGTCATCGAGCAGCAGGCCGACCTCGTGGAGGTCGTCACGAAGCTCAAGCAGGTGCTCTGCGTGAAGGGCTGACGCGGAGCGGGGCGGACCTGGCCCGGTTTGTCAAGGGCCAGGTTTGCCCCTCACACGACAGGGTTACCCGTTGGGCAGCTGAGAGAGACCCCAACGGGAGGCGAAGATGTCCACCGGCACCACCATCGGCGTTGTGATCGCCGTGCTGGTCGTCGTCGCAGTCGGTGTGGTGCTGTGGAGGAAGGCGTCCCAGCGCAAGCACCTGCGGCGGCAGTTCGGTCCCGAGTACGACCGGGTCGTGGAGCGCAGCGGCAACCGGATGGAGGCCGAGCGCGAGCTGGCCGAGCGCGAGCGCGCCCACCGGTCCCTTGAGCTGAAGCCGCTCACGGAGGGCACGCGGGAGAGCTACTCCCGCCACTGGGTCCAGGTGCAGGAGCAGTTCGTGGACGCGCCGAGCGACGCGGTCGCCAGCGCCCACCGGCTCGTCACCGACCTGATGTCCGAGCGCGGCTACCCCACGGACGGCGACCACGAGGCGAACGCCTCGGTGCTGTCGGTCGAGCACTCCCGGACCATCGACAGCTACCGCCAGGCCCACGCCATCACCCGCCGCCAGGAGCAGGGCGAGGCGTCCACGGAAGACCTGCGCAACGCGATGGTGCACTACCGAACCCTGTTCAACGACCTGCTCGGCGACCGAGGCGAGCGCAAGGAGGGAGCACGATGATCAATCGACCGGACGAGCGCCAGGACCACCGGCTCACCACCGACGACTTCGCCCGCCCCCCGGGCCGTTCCGACGTCCGCGAGGACCTCGTGGACGAGCGCGGCAAGCACCACGACCCGGTGCTGGAGCACGGCCACGACTCCCCGGAGCGCGAGGACGACCTGGCCTACGCGGAGGAGGCGGCCTACAACGAGGAGCGCGACCGCGAGGACGGCGTGGTGCCCGCGCAGAGCACCCGCGAGCCGGTGGCCTCCGACGGGCTGAAGACCGATCACGACCTGGGGTCCGACGGCACGACCGGCACGCGCGCCACCGGCGTCACCACCACCCCGGTGACCGACGCCCCCGGCGCCGAGGCCATGGCCACCACCGAGATCCCGGTGCAGGCCGAGGTCGAGCCCGCGCACCACAGCGGTTTCGACGCCGACTCCCCGCTGTTCGGCCAGGACGAGGCGGGCGGCTTCCGCGAGGAGTGGCGCTCGCTGCAGGGCGACTTCGTGGACAACCCCCGCGAGGCCGTGCACCGGGCCGACGAGCTGGTCGCCCAGGTGATCCAGAGCCTGGCCACCACGTTCTCCGAGCACAAGCGGACCCTGGAGGGCCGCTGGCAGGAGGGCAGCGAGGCCGAGACCGAGGAGCTGCGGCTCGCGCTCAAGAGCTACCGCTCGTTCTTCGACAAGCTGCTCTCGGTCTGAGGCGCAGCCCGTGAGGCGAAGCCTCACAGCACGCCGGACCAGCACAACCCGAGCACCGGGCAGCACACCGCAGAGCTTTTCCCGAGGCCCGGTGCGGCAGGCGTCAGAACGCAGAAGGAACATCGGAACGACGAGCACCCCGCTGTGCGTCCGGCGACCCGGGCGCACAGCGGGTGTCAGCGTTTTCCGGGCCCGTCGCGCGCTTCGCGCTTTCCCGGTCCGACGCGCCCGACCGCGCCCCGGACCGGTGGGCGGGATCAGCCGGGCAGTTCCCGGATCTCCATCTCCAGCACGTCGATCTCGTCGCTGATGGCCTCGTCGAGCATCCGGTCCAGAAGGCGCGCGCAATCCGCGTCGTCCGCGCCGAATCCGGGAACCTGCTCCCACCACACGGCGGGGTTGTTCCAGAACGAGCCCGATCCCTGGTCGACCCCGGCCAGCGAGCGCAACCGGTCGTCGTCCTCGGGCAGCGCCCGGACGTAGTCCACGAACCTGGCCAGCTCGGCCGGGTGCGCGGCGGGCACCGCCCCGAAACCGCGCAGGCAGTCGTCCAGCTCCCTGAGGAACTCCTCCTTGAATGTCACGATCCACCCCCGCTTCCCCCGCACCGCTGCGAGCGAGGAGCACTCGATCCGAGTACCAACGGTACCGCCGCGAAGGCAGGGCGAAATGCCTGCTAACGGGGGGCGTAAAGCGTCAAATCGGCAACGTTCAGGCTATTATTTCGGAACTTGAGCGCACATCCGGGTGATATCCGGCGAAATCCCGTCCACTGTGGACGGTCGAGGTCCCGGTTCCGGTTGCGCGGACTCGAAACCGGCATTCCCCGGAACCGACCCGCGCGCTACTCGGCGCGCACGCTCGCGGCGAGGCTGTAGCGGTCGCCCCGGTACAGCGAGCGCGAGCGCTCCACCGGCGTCCCGGACCGGTCGTGCGCGACCCGGTGCAGCAGCAGCATGGGCAGCGCGGGGTTGGTGCCGATGAGCAGCGCCTCGCGGGGCGCCGCCAGCACCGTCTCCACCCGCTCCTCGGCCCCGCCGAACTCGACGCCGAACCGCTCGCGCAGGCAGGCGTGCAGCGACCCGGCCGGGTCGAGCGCGTCGAGCAGGCCGGGGAAGCGGGACAGCGGCAGGTACGTCGACTCCAGGCCGACCCGCGCGCCGTCGGCGAGCATGACCCGCTCCAGGTGCAGCACCGGGTCCCCGTGCGGCACCAGCAGGTCCTCGGCGAGCACCTCGTCCGCGGGTAACCGCTCGACGGTCACCACGCCCCGGTCGGGCCGGATGCCCTGCGCCCGCATCCCGTCCGCGTAGCTCACCAGGGACAGCGGCTGCACGAGCTTGGGCGGCGCGACGTAGGTGCCGCTGCCGTGCCGCCGCAGGAGCCTGCCCTCCAGGACGAGCTCCGCGACGGCCTGGCGCAGCGTCACGCGCGAGACCGAGAACCGGCAGGCCAGCTCCCGCTCCGACGGCAGCGCCGCCCCCTCCCCCAGCGCCTCGACCAGCCACAGCAGCTCGGTCTTGACCGCGTAGTAGCGGGGAACCCGCCCGTGCTCGGGAATCCCGGCGCGGACGGGCTTGTCGGCCCGGCGGCCGGGGGAGGGGTGGGAGCTGATCACCCGGCGACCCTAGGCCCCAGCGGGTCCGCGCAGGACCCGCCAACGGGGTGGGTCGGAGGTCACGAAGCGATCTGCGGCGGCTCGGGCAACCGGTAGTCGGAGCCGCCGACGTTGACCTCCTGCGCGCGCTTCCACTCGCCGCTGTCGACCATCTTGCGCAGCGCGGCGGTGACCGCGTCCTTGGTCTCCTGCTGCCCCTTGGGGAGGCCGATCCCGTACTCCTCCTCGCTGAACGGCTCGCCGACCACCCTGAGCAGCTCCGGGTTCTGCGCGGCGTACCCGGCGAGCACGACGTCGTCGGTGGTGAGCGCGTCGACCTCGCCCGCGAGCAGCGCGGTCACGCACTCGCTGAACCTGGGCTGCTCCACCAGCTTCACGTTCTTCGCGAACGTGTCCTTCACGTACTGCGCCGAGGTGGTGCCGGTGACCGAGCACAGCCGCTGGCCCCGGCTGAGCGAGTCCGGCCCGGTGATCTCCTGGTTGTCGATCAGCACCAGCAGGTCCTGGCCCGCCGTGTAGTACGGACCCGCGAAGTCGACGACCTCGCGCCGCTTCGGGGTGATGGAGTAGCCGTTGACCACCAGGTCGACCTCGCCCGAGGTGAGCAGCCGCTCGCGGTCCTCGGGCGGGGCCTCCACCCAGGTGATGCCCGACTCGGGGACGCCCAGCTCGGTCGCGACGTAGCGGGCCACGTCGATGTCGAAGCCGCGCAGGTTCCCGTCCTGGCGACGCAGGCCGAGCCCCGGCTGGTCGTGGGCGACCCCGATGGTGATCCTCCCCTGCTCCGCGCGGCCGAGGACGGTGTCGTCGTCGGCCCCGCAGGAGGTCAGCGCGAGCACCGCCGCGGTGGCCCAGACCAGGGATGACTTGCTTAACGCTGCCACGGTGGTTCCCCTCCCCTGTCCCGTGCTTTCGGGGGAACCTAGGTGCCGGTGGGCGCGGCGTCTGCGCTTCACGGCGGAATCAGGCCGAAAGACCCCAGGAGATCGTCCCGAACGGACCTGAACACCGCAGCGCGCTGGTGCGATCGGCCGTGCGGTGCTCCGGGGTCCGGGCGGGCGCGGGTGGCGGGAACGCCTGTGGTGGCGGGGTTCGCGCGCGGCGGGCGGTCGCCCCCGGCGGGGTGCGGGGTCGACCCGCGGGACTGTGAACGCGGGCCGTCAGCGCGCCCCTCCGGGCAGGCGCAGCCGCCGGGGACCGGAGTCGCGCGGCGACGGCCTCGGCCCCAGGGTGACGCGGGCGCTGGCCACGAACGCGCCCTCCGCCGACGCCAGCACCGGTTCCAGCGCCAGCTCCCGCACCTCCGGCAGGTCCTCGGCGAGCGCGGCCAGCCGCAGCACCAGCTCCTGCAGCGCGGCCAGGTCCGCGACCTGACCGCCCCGGCACCCGGCGAGCAGCGGCGCGGCCGTGGGGGCGCGCACGCGCGCGGCGGCGTCGGCGTCGGTCAGCGGCCCCGCCCGGTACGCCCGGTCGCCCAGCAGGTCGCTCACCAACCCGGACAGCCCGAACGACACCAGCGACCCGAACGACGGGTCGTCCTGGAGGCCCAGCACGCAGGACAGGCCCTTGGGGACCATGCGCTGCACGTACACCTCGGTCAGCCCGGAGATGTCCGCGAGGCCCCGGTACGCCTCGCGCACGGACTCCTCGGCTGTCAGGTCGAGGCGCACCCCGACGAGGTCGGTGCGGTGCCGCAGGCGCTCGGCCGTGGACTTGAGCGCCACCGGGTAGCCCAGCTCCGCCGACGCGGCCACCGCGTCGTCCGCCGAGGACACCACCCGGAACGGCACGACGTCGATGCCGTAGCAGGCGAGCAGCCGCATCGCGGTGTCGTCGTCCAGCTTGACCGGCTCGGCGTGCGGCACGGACTCGACGAGCGCCCGCGCGGCCTCGGGGTCGACGCCCTCGGGCCGGGTGAAGAAGCCAGCGGGGCGGGAGCGCCAGCGCGCGTAGCGGGTGACCCGCGCGAGCGCGAGCACGGCCCGCTCCGGGCTCGGGTACGACGGCACCGAGCCGCGCCCCGGCGCGCCGTCCGGCCCGGTCACCGCCAGCTCCGCCGGGACGCCCTCCACGGCGAGGAACGTGGACACGATCGGCTTGGCCTTCTCCGCGTCCCGCGCGGCGGCGTCCTGCACGGCGGCGCGCAGCGCGCGGGCGTACTCGGTGCCGGGGATGGCGAGCGGCGGGGCGAAGACCACGACGAGCGCGTCGGTGTCCGGGTCGGCCAGCGCGGTGCGGACCGCGTCCGCGAACTCCTCGGGCCCGGCCTGCGCGCCCACGTCCACCGGGTCGCCGACCAGGTCGAGGCCTTGCCCGAGGACGGTGTCGGCGGCGAGCACGCCGATGGCGGTGGAGTTGCCGACCACCGCGACCCTCGGGCCGGACGGCAGCGGCTGGTGGGCGAGCAGCAGCGCGGTGTCGAACAGCTGCGCCAGCGACTCGACCCGGATCACGCCCGCCTGCTCGAACAGGGCCTGCACGCTCTGCTCGTCCACGTGGACCGAGGTCGCGGCGAGCGCGGGCGTCACCGCGTGCCTGCCGGACTTCACCGCCACGATCGGCTTGCTGCGGCCCAGGCGCCGGGCGAGGCGGGCGAACTTGCGCGGGTTGCCGAACGACTCCAGGTACAGCAGCACCACGTCGGTGGCCGGGTCGGTCTCCCAGTACTGGAGCAGGTCGTTGCCGGACACGTCGGCCCGGTTGCCCGCGCTGACGAACGTGGACAGGCCGAGGCCCCGCTCGGCGGCGGTGGCCAGGATGGCGCTGCCGAGCGCGCCGGACTGGCAGAAGAACCCGGTGCGCCCGCGCGCGGGCAGGGTCGGCGCGAGGGTCGCGTTGAGCCGCACGTCCGGGTCGGTGTTGACCACGCCCAGCGCGTTCGGGCCGACCACGCGCATCCCGTGCGCGCGGGCCTCGGTGACCAGCCTGCGCTCGGCGGTGCGCCCGTCCGGGCCGGTCTCGCCGAAGCCGGAGGTGACCACGACCAGCGCCTTGACGCCCTTGGCCAGGCAGGCGTCCATGACCTCGTCGACGCCCGCGGCGGGCACCGCGACGACGGCCAGGTCGACGTCGTCGGGGATGTCCAGCACGGAGGGGTGGGCGCGCACGCCCCGCACCGCGCGGTGCTCGGCGTTGACCGGGTAGACGGGGCCGTGGAAGTCGCCGACGAGCAGGTTCGCCAGCACCGCGTGGCCGATCTTGGTGCGGTCGGTGGAGGCGCCGATGACGGCGATCGAGCGCGGGTGCAGCAGGTTGTGCACGCTGCGCGCCTCCGCGGCCTGCTCTCGGGCCTGGGCGACCTCGACGGACTGCTCGGTCGGGTCCACGTCGAACTCCAGGTGCAGCACGCCCTCGTCGAAGGCGCGGCTGACCGAGTAGCCCGCGTCGCGGAAGACCCGGACCATCTGGCCGTTCTCGGCGAGCACCTCGGCGGTGAACCGGGTCAGGCCGCGCTCGCGGGCGGCGGCGGCCAGGTGCTCCAGCAGGATCGAGCCGAGGCCGCGGCCCTGGTGCTCGTCCTGCACGACGAACGCGACCTCGGCGGAGGGGCCGTCGTGCAGCCGGTCGTAGCGGCCCACCGCGACGATGTCGTCGCCGAGCATGGCCACGAACGCGACCCGGTCGGCGTGGTCGACGGTGGTGAACCGGACGACGTCGCGCCGGGGCATCCTCGGGTAGGGGCCGAAGTAGCGGAAGTAGCGGGTGCGCTCGGAGAGCCGGGAGTGGAACTCCAGCAGGCGCTGGCCGTCGTCGGGGGTGATGGGGCGCAGGTGGGCGGTGCCGCCGTCGGCGAGCACGACGTCGGCCTCCCAGCTGCGCGGGTAGTCGAACGGGTCCACTAGTCCCTCGCGTCCTCGGGGTCCAGGCCGTGCAGGGGGAAGACGGCGCGGCGGGTGGCCCGGACGGCCTCGTCCACCGGGTCGCCGCCGGAGCCGTCCCACGGCGCGAACGAGGTGTCGGCGCCCTCGGTCATGGCGGTGGGCAGCGGCCAGTTCGGCGCGGTCTTGCTGACGTGCGAGATCCAGGAGGCGGGCAGCGGGACGCGCGGGTCGACGTCGCGGTCCAGGACCGTGGCGAGCAGGTGCGTCCAGGAGCGGGGCACGACGCGCACCAGCTCGTACCCGCCGCCGCCGAGCGCCAGCCACTTGCCGTTCGCGGTGGTGTCGGCGAGGTGGCGCAGGGCGCGGTAGATCGCGCGGTGGCCGTCGACGGTCAGGGACAGGTCGGCGAGCGGGTCCTCGCGGTGGCTGTCCACTCCGCACTGGGTGACCAGGACCTGCGGGCGGAACGCGGTGAGCAGCGACGGCACGACGGCGTGGAAGGCGCGCAGCCAGCCCCGGTCGGGGGTGCCGGGCGGGAGGGCGACGTTGACCGCCGTGCCCTCGGCGTTCGGCCCGCCCAGCTCGGTGGGGCGGCCGGTGCCGGGCCACAGGCTCAGCGGGCTCTGGTGCAGGGAGACGGTGAGCACGCGCGGGTCGTCGTAGAACGCGGCCTGCACGCCGTCGCCGTGGTGCACGTCGGTGTCGACGTAGGCGACGCGGTCGAAGCCGTTGTCCAGCAGCCAGGAGATGGCGACGGCGCAGTCGTTGTAGACGCAGAACCCGGCGGCGCGGTCGCGCATGGCGTGGTGCAGGCCGCCCGCGATGCTGACGGCCCGGTCGGCGGCGCCGGAGGCGATCTGCCGCGCGGCGGCCAGCGAGCCGCCGACGACCAGGGAGGACGCCTCGTGCATCCGGTCGAAGACCGGGTTGTCGGTGGTGCCGAGGCCGTGGCCGAGGTCCCAGGCGGTGCTCGGGGCGGCGCGCACGGCGGCCAGGTAGGCGGGGTCGTGGACGCGTTCGAGCTCGGGGTCGGTGGCGTGGGCCGGGGCGACCGGGTCGACGCCGTCGAGGACGCCGAGCGCCGTGGCGAGCTTGATGGTGAGGTCAAGGCGCAGCGGGTTGAGCGGGTGGTCGCCGCCGAGGTCGTAGGCGAGCACCGACTCGTCCCAGACCACGGCGGGTGGCCGCGCGACGCCCTGTTCCGCTCCCATGTCCGAAATTTAGCCTACTGACCGGTAATCGCACGATGGCCGCGGCGGGTCGGGTTGGTCCGTTGGTGGCGGTTTCCCCGGTGGCGGTCCGGCGGTGGCGGGGGTCGGCGGCGGCGGGACCTACAGTCGGGTCGACGCGCCGGGGGCGAGCGCCGCCGGGTGGGTGGGAACCCCGCGCGGGGGAACGGGGTCGAACCAGTCATGCGTTTGCGACGTGCCTCAGTGCTGACCGCCTGCCTCGCCGCCGTGCTCGGGGTGGTGGGGTGCAGCAGTTCCGTGAGCGGGAGCGCGAGCAGCGCGTCGGGCGACTCGCCCAGCGCCTCCTCCAGCGCCTCCTCCTCCGCCGCGGC
>NZ_JBQGCX010000735.1:0-2526 GCF_052038725.1 Actinosynnema sp. | reverse complement strand
GGCGAAGAAGCCCAGCCGGTTCGGGACCACGATGCGCCAGAACACGCCCCAGCGCGACAGGCCGTCGAGCGTGCCCGCCTCCTCCAGCTCGGCGGGGAAGTCCAGGAAGCACAGCCGGAACAGGAAGGCGTTGAGGGCGCTGAACACGCCGGGCACCACCAGTCCGCGCAGGTCGGAGACCCAGCCGAGGCTGGAGACGACCACGAAGGTCGGCAGGAACGTGACGGCGGTGGGGACCATCAGGGTGGCGACGACGGCGGCGAGGACGCGGTTCGCGTGCCGGTAGGGGACGCGGGCCAGGCCGTAGCCCGCCAGCGAGCAGACGAGCAGCTGGCCCGCGGTCTGGAGCACGGCGACGGTGGTGGAGTTGAGCAGGCTGCGGGCGAACGGGACGTCGGTGGTGGTGAAGACCTGCCGGACGGTGGCCCAGCCGGCGCCGACGCCGTCGCGCAGCAGCAGGGCGAACGGGAGCAGGAACAGCGCCGAGGCCAGCAGCAGGACGGTCCAGCGGGCGAGCGCGCCGATCCGGCCCGACGCGGTGCGGCGGCGCCCGACCGGCCTCACCGGGCCCGCTCCCGCCGGACGCCCCGCAGCGCCCGCCCGGACAGCAGCGTCACCAGGGCGATCACCAGCGCGAGCACGACCGCGCCCGCGCTCCCCCGCCCCAGGTCCTGCCCACCAGAGCCGAGCGAGGTGTAGTACAGGTACACCAGCGGCGGGCGGGCGAACGGCGGGTAGCCGCGCGAGTCGCCGAGGATGTTGTAGAACTCGTCGAACGCCTGGTAGGCGTTGATCAGGTTCAGGGTGAGCACGGCCGCGAGCGCGCCGCGCAGGCCGGGCAGCGTGACGTGCCGGAAGCTCTGCCAGCGCGGGGACGCGCCGTCCACCCAGGCCGCCTCGTAGAGGTGCTCGGGGATGCGCTGGAGCGCGGCGATGAGCAGGATCGCGTAGAAGCCCAGTTGCAGCCACAGCCGGGCGCTGACCAGCACCGGCCAGTACAGCGGCGGGTCGACCGTCCCGATCCAGGCGAGCGGGTCGGCGCCGAACCAGCCGAGCGCGGTGTTGGCCGCGCCGTCGGCGGTGCCGGGGAACAGGGCGGAGCGCCAGATGAGCGCGGCGACCACGTAGGAGCAGGCGAACGGCAGGAAGAACACCGAGCGGAAGAACGCGCGGGCGACGGTGATCCCGTTGAGCAGCAGGGCCAGGCCCAGCGCGAGGACCGTGGTGGCGGGGACGACGAGGGCGGCGAAGGCGGTGAACGTGCCGACGCTGTCCAGGAACGCGCGGTCGGTGAGGATCGCGGCGTAGTTGTCCAGGCCGGTGAAGCGGGTGGGGGTGACCGTGCCCCTGGCGTCGAACAGGCTGAGGTAGCCGCTCCAGGCGATCGGCAGGCCGGTGAACAGCAGCAGCCCGGCCGCGAACGGGCCGACGAACAGCCAGAACGCGAGCGGGCGGCTGCGGGTCACCGGTCCAGCCTGGTGAGCTCGTCGCGGGCCGTGGCGACGGCGGCGCGCAACTCCTCGGCGGGGTCGGCGCCCTCGCGGGCGACGCGGGAGACGGCGTCGGACAGGGCGGTGTTCGCGGCGGCGCTCCAGCGGGCCGGGTTGGCGACGCGGCCGACGTCGGCGACGAGCCGGGCGACGTCCGCGCCGAGCCCGCCGCTGAGCCGGTCGGCGGCGGCGCGCAGGCTGGCGCGGGCGGGCAGGTGCGCGCCGAAGGCGGTGGCGAACTCGGCCTGGTGGTCGGTCCGCTCGACCCACAGCCAGCGCACGTAGTCCTTGGCGCGGTCGACGTCGGCGGCGCGGGCGTTGACCACCGCGCTGTAGGCGCCCACGGGCACGGACTCGGCGCCGTCGGCGTCCAGGCGCGGGAAGGGCAGGACGCCGACGTCGTCGCCGTGCGCCTCGACGATCTTGGGCAGGTTCCACAGGCCGGTCCACTGCATGGCGGTCAGGCCCTCGGTGAACGCGCCGGGGTCGGCCCAGTCGGCGGGGGCGCCGAGCAGCAGGCCGCCGGTGGCGTGCAGCTCGCGGAGCTTGCCGATGGCGGTGGCGGCGCGCGGGTCGTCGAAGCCGGGCGACTTGCCGTCCCGGCTGAGCAGGTCAAGGCCTGCGGACCACAGCAGCGGCGCGGTGAGCACGGCGACGCCGCCGTCGTTGCCCGCGAACAGGCCGCGCGCGGTGTTGCCGGAGAGGCGGCGGGTGGCGTCGACCAGCTCGTCCACGGTGGTGGGCGGGGTGACGTCCGCCTCGCGCAGGAGGCTGGGGCGGTAGAACAGGACCTGGGTGTCGACGGCCTGGGGGATGCCGTAGAGGCGGCCGTCGACGGTCTGCGCGTCCAGGAGGGCCTTGACGAAGTCGGGCCGCTGGTCGCCGAGGAGGTCGTCGAGCGGGACGACCCGCTGCTGCCGGACCCAGTCGACCTTGACCTGCGCCTCGAACACGTCGGGCACCCGGCCGCCCTGGAGCGCGGTGGCGATCTTGGAGTCGTAGTCGCCGGGGTTCCACTGCACCTCGACGCGGGCGT
>NZ_JBQGCX010000734.1:0-4367 GCF_052038725.1 Actinosynnema sp. | reverse complement strand
CGGGGTCGGGCGGGGCCAGGTTCGGGCTTGGCCGGGATCTGGCTCGGGTTTGGCGGGTTCCGGGTGCCGGGTGGGGGTCTCAGGCCGGGCGTTCGGCCCACAGCACGGTGACCGGGTCCACCGCGCGCAGGTGGTCGTCCTCCAGCCTCGCGGCGGACAGCTGGGTGCCGGACACCGCGTAGCCGCCGTCGCGGAGGGCGTCGTGGGACGGCAGGACGGCGTCGAGGCGGGTGGTGGCCACGACCACGCGGCGGGCGCCCAGGGCGGCGCAGGTGCGCACCGCGCCCGGTCCCCCGCCGCCGACGAACACCGCGTCGGGGCGCGGCAGGTCGTGCGGGGCGAGTTCCACGTCGGACTCGACCACGCGCACGTCCACGTGGTGCGCCGAGGCGTTCGCGATGATCCGGACGCACTGCACCGGGTCGCGCTCCACGGCGACCACGGCCGCGCCCAGGCGCGCGCACTCCACGGCGACCGCGCCGGGACCCGCCGCCACGTCCCACACCAGGGCCCCGGACCTGGGGCCCAGCTTGGCGAGGACGAGCGCGCGGACCTCGGCGGTGGCGACCAGGCCGTCGCCCCGGTGCGAGAACTCGTCGTCCGGCAGCGCCCACCGCGAGGTGTCCGGGAGCAGCGGCTGCTCGGCGAGGCACAGCACCGGGAGCGGCTCCGGCCAGGAGCGGAGCGCGACCTCGGCCGGGTCCACTGTGGACGGTCCGGGCGCGCCGGGCACCACCAGGGTGCGCCGCCAGCCCGCGAGGCCCCTCGCCAGCGCGGCCGGGTCCGCGTTCGCGACCAGCACCGAGGAGCGGGCCAGGCACACGTTGCGGGCGTGCGCGAGGCCGTGCTCGGCGGCGTCCACCACCGTGACGGCGGACCAGGTGCGGCCGGTGTCGGTCAGGAAGCGGTGCAGCGCCGGGACGTCCACGCCCTCAGCCTGTGCGCTTCGACTTCTTCCCGCGCGCCGGGGCGGGCTTGCGCGGGGTGGTGCTGGCCTGGACGGAGACGGTCCTCTTGCGCGCCGCCGCGACCGGGGGCTTCCTCCTCGGCTCCGGCGCCTCCTCGGGGGAACCGGCCTGACCGGGCAGCGAGTCCACGGCGGGCTCCTCGGCGACCGGCCCGGCCGCTGCGGGCTCAACCGACCCCGCGGGCTCGGCGGGCTCGGCCAGCGACCGCGCTATGGGCAGCTCCGCGCCGTCCGCGCCGGACTCCTCGCGCGCCCTGGCCCAGCGGGAGCGCGCGGTCTCCTGCAGGTCGTGCACGGCCGACCAGGCGGCCTCCGAGCGGGACTCGGCGCCCGTCGCCCGCGCCGTCCGCCACTTCGAGGCGCGGGGCTGGCGCACCGGCTCGTCCCCGATCGGCGCGCCCCTGCGGACCGGGGCCCTGAGCGCGTCCCCGACCAGGAACAGCGTGCTGCGGTAGAGCTTGTGCTCCTTGACCGCCGACTCCAGCTCGCCCAGCGTGGTGCGCACGAGCACCGCGTCCGGCAGCGACACCTTGTAGGCGATCACGACCGGCGTCGTGTCGGCGTACCCGCCCGCGCGCAGCTGCTCGGCGACGCGGTCGGCGCGCGCGGCCGACGCGGACAGGGCGAGCGTGGTGCCGTGGGCGGCCAGCTCGCGCACGTGCTCGGCGCTCTCCGGGCTGGCCAGCACGAGCGACTGCGCGACCTCGGAGGTGGTCAGCTCCCGCCCGACCGACGCGGCGGCGGCGGACACCTGGGTCACGCCCGGCACGACCTCGATCTCCAGCCCCAGCCGCAGGCACGCGTCGTGCTGCTCGCGCAGCCCGCCCCACGTGGCGGGGTCGCCCGCGTGCAGCCGGACCACGGCCTGGCCGCTCGCGGCGGCCCTGCGGTAGACCTCGACGACCTCGGACTCGGTGACGCGGGAGAAGTCGACCAGCTCCGCGCCGGGGCGGGCGTGCTCGCGCACGCACTCGGCCTCGACCACGCTCGGGGCCCACACGACGACGTCGGCCTCGGCCAGTCGCCTGGCCCCTCGGAGGGTGATCAGATCGGCGGCACCGGGGCCGGCACCCACGAAGGCGACCCGACCTGTCATCTGAGAACTCCCCACGACGTGCTCGGTGTGAACGGCCCGACCGTATCGCGCAGGGCCCTCTCCCCATCGAGCGCCCTGATCCCGGCACGGAGCGCGACGATCGGGGTGGACGCGCCGTGAGCGGCACCCCGGATGCCGCGCCCCTGGGCCGTCCGGGTGAGCGGCGGGGGTCAGGCCGGTGGGTGCCCCCAGGCCGCGCAGGCGGTGGTGAAGCGGTGCGCCGACCCCGGGATCGAGGCCGGGTGGGTGTGCAGGTAGGACGCGTGGACGTTGCCGAGCACGAAGCCCTCGGCGGCCGGGCGGCCGTCGTGCCCGCGCCAGCGCCACGCCGGGTCGGCTCCGTGCGGGACGCCCAGCGCGGTGCGGTGGAACTCGTGGCCGGTGACGCGCGCGCCGACCGGCAGCAGCACCGAGTCGACCGGGGCGACCGCGTCCCGGTAGCCCAGCACCAGGCGCGGGGTCATGGCGGCCTCGGAGTCGACCACCCCGCACATCGGGGCGCCGTCGAGGGACTTGGCCAGGTACAGCAGGCCGCCGCACTCGGCGTGCACGGGCGCGCCCGCGCGGGCCAGCGCGGTGATGGCGGCGCGCAGCGGCTCGTTGGCGGACAGCTCGGCCACGTGCTGCTCGGGGAACCCGCCGGGCAGCAGCAGCCCCGAGGTGCTCGCGGGCAGGGTCTCGTCGCGCAGCGGGTCGAAGACGACGACCTCGGCGCCCGCCGCGCGCAGCAGCTCGGGGTGCTCGGCGTAGCCGAAGGTGAACGCCGGGCCGCCGGCGACCGCGATCACCGGTCGTCGCGCGCCGGGAACCGTTGCGGCGCCTGGGTTTTCGATCGCAGCCGCGATCTCGGCTTCCGGGTCCCAGGCCCGCGCGGCGACCGGGTTGGCGGTGGCCGCCAGCGCGCGGACCGCCGCGAGGTCCACGTGCGCGCCGACCGCGTCGGCCACCGCCTCGACCGCCGCGACCGCCTCGTGGCCGTGCTCGGCGGCGGTGACCAGGCCGAGGTGGCGCGAGGGCAGCGCGAACCGGTCGTCCCTGGGCAGCACGCCCAGCACGTCCAGGCCCACGTCCGCGCAGGCGCTCCGCAGCACCTGCTCGTGCCGGGGCGACCCGACCTGGTTGAGGACCACGCCGCCCAGGCGCACGCCGGGGTCGTAGCCCCGGAAGCCGTGCAGCAGCGCGGCGAGGCTGCGGCTCTGGCCGCGCGCGTCCACGACGAACAGCACGGGCGCGCCGAGCAGCTTGGCCACGTGCGCGGTGGAACCGACGCCGTCGGTGTCGATCCGCCCGTCGAACAGGCCCATGACGCCCTCGACCACGGCCAGGTCCGCGCCGCGCGCGCCGTGCGCGAACAGCTCGGGCACCCGGTGCTCGCCGACCATGACCGGGTCCAGGTTGCGGCCGGGGCGGCCGGTGGCGAGCGCGTGGTAGCCGGGGTCGATGTAGTCGGGGCCGACCTTGAACGGGGCCACCGCGTCGCCCGCGCGGCGCAGCGCCGCCATGAGCCCGGTGGCGACGGTGGTCTTGCCGCTGCCCGAGGCCGGGGCGGCGACGACCAGCGCGCTCACCACTCGATCCCCCGCTGGCCCTTCTGGCCCGCGTCCATCGGGTGCTTGACCTTGGTCATCTCCACGACCAGGTCGGCGGCGTCCACGAGCGCCCGCGGGGCGTCCCGGCCGGTGATCACCACGTGCTGGTGGCCGGGGCGGTTGACCAGCACCTCCACCACCTCGTCGACGTCGAGCCAGCCCCACTTGAGCGGGTAGGTGAACTCGTCCAGCACGTACAGGCCGGGCCGCTCGTCGGCGATGCGGCGGGCGATCTCGCGCCAGCCCTCCAGCGCGGCGGCGGCGTGGTCCTCCTCGGTGCCCGCCTTGCGGGACCAGGACCAGCCCTCGCCCATCTTGTGCCACTGCACGGGCCCGCCCTGGCCGGTGCTCTCGTGCAGCTCGCCGAGCGCGCGGAACGCGGCCTCCTCGCCGACCTTCCACTTGGCGGACTTCACGAACTGGAACACGCCGATGTCCCAGCCCTGGTTCCAGCCGCGCAGGGCGAGGCCGAAGGCGGCGGTGGACTTGCCCTTCATCGGGCCGGTGTGGACGAGGAGGAGGGGGCGGTTGCGGCGCTGGCGGGTGGTGAGGCCGTCCGACGGCACGGCGGTGGGTTGGCCCTGCGGCATGTCGTGGCTCCAGGTGTGGTGGGGAGGGGGACGCCCGCGGCGCGCGGACCGGCGCGACGGCGGCGGGCGGGGAGAGCGGGGTCGGGCGGGGAGAGCGGGTCGGTCAGGCCGCGCGGGCGGCGCGG
>NZ_JBQGCX010000733.1:0-2837 GCF_052038725.1 Actinosynnema sp. | reverse complement strand
CGTTGAACATGGTCAGGTACTCGGGGCCTGCGAGCACGTAGCCGGAGGAGTTGCGGTGGTCGGCGGAGGCGTTGCCGATCACCGTGCCGCGCCCGTCGACGGTGGCGTCGGCGGTCTTCTTGGCCACCTCGGCCTTGCCGTCGCCGTCGTAGTCGTAGACCTGGAACTGGGTGTAGTGCGCGCCCGCCCGGATGTTGCGGCCGAGGTTGACGCGCCACAGCCTGGTGCCGTTGAGCTTGTAGGCGTCGACGTAGACGACGTCGGTGGTGCCGGACTGCGAGTTGTCCTTGGCGTTGTTGGGCTCCCACTTCAGGACGAACTCGTAGACGCCGTCGCCGTCCAGGTCGCCGACGCTCGCGTCGTTCGCGGCGTAGGCGCTCGACGGCGGCTGGATCGGCACGTCCCGGTAGCCGTTGCCGAAGGCCAGCGAGGCCGGGGACGCGGGCTGCTCGGCCCCGTTGACCACCGCGCGGACGGTGTAGGAGGCGTCGGCCGCCGCGCCGCTGTCCAGGTAGTTCGTGGAGCCGGTGATGGGTGAAGCGTTCAGCTTGGCGCCGCCCCGGTAGACGTTGAACGCCACGTTCTGCGGGTCGCCGCCCAGGAGCCGCCAGCTGACCAGGTTCCCGCTGCCGGAGCGGACGCTGATCAGGCCCCGGTCGAGCCGCTCGACCTGCTTGCGCCCGGTCGGGTCGGGCAGCGGCGCGGTGCCGCCGCCGGTGGTCGTGGTGGTGGGGCCGCCGGTGGTCGTGGTCGTGGTGGTCGTGGTGGGCGCGACGCCGCCGGTGCACGTGGTGCCGTTGAGCGCGAAGCCCGACGGGACGACCGGCTCGCCGGTCCGGGAACCGTTGAACCCGAACGAGACCGAGCCGCCGGTGGGGATGGCCTTGTTCCAGTCCACGTTGGACGCGGTGACCGCCGTGCCCGAGGACGAGAACGCCGCGTTCCAGCCCTGGTCGACCTTCTCGCCGGAGGCGGCGGTCCAGACCAGGGACCACCCGTCGACGGGGTCGCCGAGGTTGTTGACGGTGACGGTGGCGGAGAAGCCGCCCTGCCACTGGTTCTGCACGGTGTAGTCGACCTTGCAGGCTGGGGCGGCCGAGGCCGTGCCCACGACGACCAGTCCGCCGCTCAGCGCGGTGGCGGCGGCGACTGCCGCGCCCAACCGCGCGCGGAACGAGTTGGTGAGCACCGTTGCTCCTTCATCTCGCTTCTGGGAACGCTCCCATGTGAGAACCGAGTGAAGCGGATTCGGACACGACGGGTCAACCCCTTCTGGAAAGCGCTTTCTCGACGGCGATCGGCGTTCGACAACGGCCGCCGCGCTGTTCGACACGGGGGCCGGGGGTTCGTCGACACGGGGACGGGGCGTTCGGCTGGGCGGGTCGGCTCGGGCCGGAGCGCTCGACCGGGCCGCGCGGGCCAGCCGCACAGGGCGGGTCGCTCAGGGCGGGGCGCTCAGGCCAAGCCACTCGGGCGGTTCGCTCGGGCCGAGCCACTCGGGCCACGCCGCTCAGGCAAGGCCGGGCCGCTCGGGCCAGCCGCACAGGCCAAGCCACTCGGCCGGATCGCTCGGGCCCAGCCACTCGGGCCACGCCGCTCAGGCAAGGCCGGACCGCTCGGGCCAGCCGCACAGGCCAAGCCACTCGGCCGGATCGCTCGGGCCGAGCCCTTCAGGGCTGGATGATGTACGCGATCCCCCCGGACCCGCCGCCGACCCCGCCGCCGGGCAGGGGTCGCTTGGTCCGCAGCCACACGTTCTCGAACGCCCGCCGGGGGTACACCCGCCGCACCGACGGGTTGTCCGGCGAGGCCGGGTCGTTGGCGATCACGTCGCCCCGCTCGGTGAACCCGACCACGACCATGATGTGCCCGGCCGTCGAGTACCCCGACCCCGGCAGCTCGTCGGCCTGGAACGCCTGCGAGGTGATCACCGGGACGCCGCGCGCGATGTGCCGCTCCAGCTCCAGCAGCGAGGTCAGCCGGGTGATGTGCGCCCTGAGCCCGAAGTGCGCCGCGTACGCCGTGTTGAACGGCCAGTTCCCCGCGCCCCGGTAGTCGTGGTCGTAGGTGTGCCTGGCCGCGTGGTCCACGGTCGGGTCCGCGTACGACGGGTCGACCCACGAGGTCTCCTCGGGCGTCGGCCCGCGCCCCCAGTACTCCACGACCATCTCGGTGGACGACGGGCTGCACCACGCCTCGCCGCCGCCGTCGTACTCCGGGTACTCCCCCAGGTGCACGTTCTGCGAGTACCGGGGCACGTCCAGCTCGATCCCGCGCGCGGGCCCCGGCCTGCTGGCGGGCACGGTGAACCGGTCCGGCACCGCCGACGCCATCACGCCGACCAGCGACACCGAGGGCGCCGCGGCCTGCCCGACCGCGCGGTGCAGGGTCACCCGGACCTGGTGCGCCACCAGCGGTTCCCCGGCGACGAACGTGTCCACGTCCACCGACCCGTGCTCGTCGGACTGCCCGGACACCGTGGCCCGCTTGATGTCCGCGTCCCCGTGCGCCCAGCGCCCCAGCACGTACCAGCCGCTGGTCCAGCCGTCGCCCACCGACCGGAACTCCACCTGGATCCAGGTGCCTGCGGGCGTGCGGGCGTTCCAGGAGGCCACCGCCTGGGTCGCCGGGAAGCCGAGCCGCCGCACCGGCGAGGTCCAGCGCGCGTACTCGTACGCCCGCCCCTCCCGCTCGACGCGGCCGACCGGCCGGGCCAGCTCCAGCCCGTCCCGCCCGACCAGGGCGCCCTCGAACGTCCCCTGGCGCAGCGAGCCGGCGCTCCACTCGTGGTAGTCCACAGCTCCCCCCGACCGCGCGGCGACCGCGGGGATCGCCGT
>NZ_JBQGCX010000732.1:0-2399 GCF_052038725.1 Actinosynnema sp. | reverse complement strand
AGCGCCGGTTCCTGGCCCGCTGCTCCGCTGCGGACGCGGTGGTGTTCACCGGGAAGCCGGAGAACGCGACCGCCGTGGCGGCGAGGCTGACCGGCGACCCGCTGGTGCTGGCGTTCGGCTCCGGGCCCAACCCGGTGGTCGTGGGGCCCGAGGCGGACCTGGCGTCGGTGGTGGCGGACGTGGTGCGGGTGCGCACCTACAACTCCGGTCAGGACTGCCTGTGCCCGGACGTGGTGATGGTGCACGAGAGCGTCGCGGACGACTTCGTGGCGGAGCTCGCCTCGGCGGTGCGCGGGCTGCGCGTGGGGCGGCGCGAGGAGTTCGACGTCGAGGTGGCGCCGCTGGTGTACCCGGACGCGGTCCGGGACATCGCGGACTTCCTCGCCGCGCACCGGGGCGCGGTGCGCGCGGGCGGGCGGGTGCGCGCCGACCTGGGGTTCGTCGAGCCGACGTTGCTGGACCTGCCGTGGGACCCGGCCTTCCACCCGCCGGAGTTCTTCGGGCCGGTGTTCGCGGTGACCCGCTACCGGGACGTGGCGGACGTGCGGCGGTGGGCGTCCTCGCCGGAGGAGCTGCGGCGCGGCATGTACCTGTCGCACTACGGCGAACCGGCGCTGACCGAGCGGGTGCTCGGCACCGCCGTGACGCTGGCCGAGCAGGTGACGCTGGACGAGGAGAACGGCAACGCCCCGCTGGGCGGTTACGGGCTGGAGGCGGGGCACGCGCGCCGGGGGGCGGCGGTGGTGGCGAGACCGCTGCTGCTGTCGGCCGAGCTGGGCGCGGCGGGGCTGGGCCCGACCGCGTCAGGCGGCGGGCGGGAGCCCCGGTGAGCGAGGACGGCGTCGACTGCTGGAGCGCGGTGGCCGACGTGCTGGCCGCCACCGGGTGCTCCTCGGTGTTCGGGCTGCCCTCCGACGAGCCCGGTCTGCTGGACGCGGCCGACGCGCACCCCGGTCTGCGGGCGTGGCGGATCGGCGACCAGCGCACGGCGGCGTGCGCCGCAGCCGGGCACGCCATGGTGTCGGGGCGGCCGGTGGCGCTGGCGGTGAGCTCGGGGCCCGGTTTCGCCAACGCGCTGGCCGGTCTGCTGGAGGCGTCCTCGTTGGCGGTTCCGCTGGTCCTGATCACCACTTCGGTGCCGTCCGAGGGGGTGGGCCGGGGCGGGTTCCAGCACGTGGACCAGCAGCGGATGCTGGCGCCGCTGACCTCCTGGCAGTACGAGGCGCGCTCGGCGGAGGTCCTGACGTGGGCGGTGGAGCGCGCGGTGCGGCTGGCCGTCGACGGTCGGGCGGGGATCACCGCGGTGGAGATCGCGGACGAGGTGCTGCGGGCGCCGGTGCCTGCCCCGGTCGGGGTGCGCCCGGTGCTGCCGCTGCGCTCGACGCCGTCGGAGGACGCGCTGGAACGGGCGACGGCTCTGCTGGACGGGGCTCGGCGGCCGGTGGTGCTGGCGGGCGGTGGGTGCCGCTGGTCGGCGGGCTCGGGCCCGGCGGTGGTGGGGCTCGCCGAGCGGTTGGGCGCCCCGGTGCTCACCACGGCGGCGGGACGCGGGGTGGTGCCGGAGACGCACCCCCTGGCTCTCGGGCTGGTCGGGCTCTACACCACGCCGCCCGCCGGTGAGGTGCTGGCGGAGGCGGACGCGCTGCTGGTGCTCGGCTCCCGCTTGGAGGAGACCGCGCGGATGGGGTGGGACGCCTGGCGGAGCACGCCGACCGTGCAGGTGGACAAGTCGGCCGCCGCGTTCGGCGAGGGCTGCTCCCCCGAGGTGGCGCTGCTCGGGGACGTCGCGCTGACCGCGGGCGCGCTGACCGCGCGGGTGGCCGTCCGGGACCGGGCGCCGTGGTCGGAACGGGTGCGCGGCGTGGCGCTGGCCCAGGAGGAGTGCGCTCGGGCGTCGTTCGCGCGCTCGCCGGTGCGGGCGGCCGTGCGTCTGGCCCAGCGGGAGCTGGGGAGGCTGGCGGTGGTGGTGCAGGACAACGGGCTGCACGACATGTGGAGCTACCACTACCCGGTGTTGCGGGTCGAGGAGGGCACGACCGTGGTGTGCCCCGGCGAGCAGACCCTGATGGGTTTCGGGTTGGCCGCGTCGGTCGGCGCCTCGGCGGGCGCGCCCGAGGGCTCGGTGTGCGCGGTGTTCACCGGTGATTCGGCGTTCCGGCTCAGCGCGGGCGCGCTGGAGTCCTTGCGGGAGCAGGGTTCCGGTGTCGTGGTGGTGGTGTTCGACGACGCGGGCTTCGGCTGGCCGAGGCGGTTGCGGCTGGCGGTGGGCGCGGACACCCGCGTCACCGAGGTCTCCGGCGGGCCGACCGCCGACGAGCTGGCCGCCGTCCACGGCGGGTGGGGCGCGACCGCGCGCACCGAGGCCGAACTGGTGGCGGCGCTGCGCACGGCGCGCGACC
>NZ_JBQGCX010000731.1:0-3052 GCF_052038725.1 Actinosynnema sp. | reverse complement strand
GCGGCGTGGGGGAGCCCGGTGCAGCAGGCGGCGTTGACTGCGACCCGGGTGGAGGTGCCCTCACGGCGCAGGACGACGAAGCCGGTGTCGGCGAGCTTGCGCAGGTGGTGCGAGCAGGTGGACTGGCTGATGCCCAGCGCCTCGGTCAGCGCGCCCACGGTCAGTTCGCCGGGGTGGGTGGCGATGGTGTGCAGCAGGCGTACCCGCGTGGGGTCGGCAAGGCAGGCGAACCACTCGGCGTAGGTGGTCGCGTCCTGGCTGGCCAGGCCCGCCGGGGGCTGCGTGGTCGTCATGGCACCAGTCTATCGACTGGTGTCGATGGTTGACTCTATCGATTTGGCTCGATAGAGTCCGGCGAGTTCGATCGATGTTCGACGATGGAAGGGGTGGCTTGTGGACGGGCTTCCGGTGGTTGTGGTGGGCGCGGGCCCGGTCGGGTTGGCGGCGGCGGCTCGACTGCTGGAACGCGGGCTTCGGCCGCTGGTGCTGGAAGCGGGCGGGCAGGCGGGCGCGGCGGTGGCCCAGTGGGGCCACGTGCGCTTGTTCTCCCGGTGGTCGGAGCTGGTCGACCCTGCCGCGCGGGAACTGCTGGAAAGCGGGGGGTGGACGGCCCCGGCAGGCGAGGACTGCCCCACCGGCGCGGAGTGGGCGTCGCGCTACCTGGCACCGCTGGCCGACGCCCTGGACGGGCACGTCCGCTTCGGGGCGCGCGTGGTCGGGGTGGCGCGTCGAGGACGCGACCGCGTTGTGGACGCTGGCCGCGACAGCGAGCCGCTGACCGTGCACGTGCGGACCCCGGAGGGGGAGGAGCGGATCACCGCGCGCGCCGTGGTCGACGCCTCCGGCACGTGGGGCTCGCCCAACCCGCTGGGCGGGGACGGGCTGCCCGCGCTGGGTGAGCACGCGGCGGCCGACCGGATCGCCTACCGGGTGCCGGACCTGGCCGCGGGGGAGGAGCGCTGGGCCGGGAAGCGGGTCGCGGTGGCGGGGAGCGGCCATTCGGCGCTGACCTCCCTGGTGGCGCTCGCTGATCTCGCCGAGCGGCGTCCCGGCACGCGCGTGGTGTGGCTGCTGCGCCGCGGCGGGGTGGGGGACATCTTCGGCGGCGGCGCCGCCGACCAGCTCCCGGCTCGCGGGGCGTTGGGCCTTCGGGCGCGCGAGGCGGTGGAGGCGGGCCACGTGGAGGTGGTGACCGGGTTCCGCACCGCCGCGGTGGAGCGCGAGGGCGAGCGGCTTGTGCTGGTCTCCCAGGGCGGGTGGCGTCTGGACCCCGTCGACGAGGTCGTGGTGGCGACGGGGTTCCGGCCGGACCTGACCTGGTCCTCGGAGTTGCGGCTGGAGCTGGACTCGGTGCTGCAGGCCCCGGCGCGGCTGGCGCCGCTGATCGACCCGAACGCGCACTCGTGCGGCACCGTCTACCCGCACGGCGCGGCCGAGCTGCGCCACCCCGAACCCGCTGTCTACCTGGTGGGGATGAAGAGCTACGGCCGCGCGCCCACGTTCCTGGCGCTGACCGGCTACGAGCAGGTGCGCAGCGTGGTCGCCGAGATCGCGGGCGACCACGAGGCTGCGGCGAAGGTCGAACTGGTGCTGCCGGAGACCGGTGTGTGCGGTGGGGCCGGGCTGTTCGACGCTCCCGTCGAGGAACAGAGCGGCGGGTGCTGCGCCCCGACGACGGTTGAGGCGCTGCCGCTGTCCGCGCCACCCGCCCGCTGACCGGAAGCGGCACGTCACCGCTCTGCCGCCACACCCGAGAACACCGGAGGACCGGACCTTGACCTGGATGGACGCCCTCGTCGTCGGCGGAGGGCAGGCCGGACTGGCCGCCGCCCACGCCCTGCGCCGGGCCGGACTGGCGCCGGTGCTGCTGGAGGCCGGGGCGGAACCTGTGGGGGCCTGGCCGTCGTACTACGACAGCCTCACCTTGTTCTCCCCGGCCTGCCACAGCGGACTGCCCGACATG
This sequence comes from Actinosynnema sp., assembly GCF_052038725.1. Classification (NCBI taxonomy): domain Bacteria; kingdom Bacillati; phylum Actinomycetota; class Actinomycetes; order Pseudonocardiales; family Pseudonocardiaceae; genus Actinosynnema; species Actinosynnema sp. Next base: position 1,089 of record NZ_JBQGCX010000731.1, on the reverse strand, counting down.
GCCTTCCCCGGCGATCCCAACCGCTACCCGCGCCGCGACGAGGTAGTGGACTACCTGCGCGATTACGCCCGGCGCCTGGTCGACGAGCGCGCCGTCGACATCCGCACCCACCACCGCGTCCGGGCCGCCCACCACGACGGGACGGGCTGGCGGGTGGGGCTGGCCGACGGCTCCGAGCTGCGCGCCCGGTTGCTGATCGCGGCGACCGGCTCGTTCGGCAACCCCCACCGGCCCGCCCTGCCCGGCCTGGAGGCGTTCACCGGCGCGGTGCTCCACTCCGCCGAGTACCGCGAACCCGCCGGGTTCACCGGGCAGCGGGTGGTGGTGGTCGGCGCGGGCAACACCGCGGTGCAGATCGGCGTCGAGCTCGCCGCCCACGCCCGCGTCACCCTGGCCACCCGCACTCCGGTCACGTTCGTCCCGCAACGCCCGCTCGGCCGTGACGTGCACTTCTGGTCCCGGCTGCTCGGCCTGGACAGCGCGCCGATCGGGCACCTGCTGCGGACCCCGCCGCACCAGCCGGTGCTCGACCACGGCCGCTACCGCGCGGGACTGGCTGCGGACCGCCCGGATCAGCGACGGGTGTTCACCGCGGTCGAGGGCTCCAAGCTCATCTGGCCCGACGGCGCCCGTGAACACGTGGACACCGTCATCCTGGCCACCGGCTACCGCCCCGACCTGTCCTGGCTCACCGACCCGGACGTCCTCGACGGCGGGCGACCGCGTCAGCGCCACGGCCTGTCCACCGTCCGGCCGGGCCTGGGGTTCGTCGGCCTGGAGTGGCAGCGCTCCCTCGCCTCGGCGACGCTGCGCGGTGTGGGGCGCGACGCCCACCACCTCGTGCGCCGCCTGATCCGGGGTACGCGCTAGGCGTGGCGGGCGAGCTTGACCGCCGAGACCAGCAGTACCACGGCCAGCGCGGGAATCAGGACCAGGTCCGGGACGACATCCAGGAGCACGAGCTGGAGCGCCGGTGCGAGGGCGAGCGCGCCGAGGTCGGCGGTGTGCGTGAGCACCAAGGCTGCGGCCATGAGCACCATCAGGGCGGCGAGGACCTTGTAGAGGGTGGCGGTGCGCATCCGCACCGCC
>NZ_JBQGCX010000730.1:0-1622 GCF_052038725.1 Actinosynnema sp. | reverse complement strand
GCCGTCGCCGTCGACCCGGACACCGGGGAGGTCCGGGTGCTGCGCAGCGCGCACGCCGCCGACGCCGGGCGCGTGGTGAACCCGCTGCAGTGCCGGGGACAGGTCGAGGGCGGGGTCGCGCAGGGGATCGGCGCGGCGCTGTTCGAGGAGGTGCTGCTCGACGCCACCGGGGCGGTCGCCACCGACGTGCTCCGCCGCTACCGGGTGCCCGCGTTCGCGGACGTGCCCAGGACCGAGGTGTGGTTCAGCGACAACGGCGACGCCTACGGGCCGCTCGGGGCCAAGTCGATGAGCGAGAGCCCGGTCAACCCGGTCGCGCCCGCGCTGGCCAACGCCCTCCGCGACGCCACCGGCGTCCGCTTCACCCGGCTCCCGCTGCGCCGCGACCGGGTGTGGGCGGCGCTGCGCGACGCGCGGGGGATCACGCCGTGAACACCAGCGCCCCGTCCGCCACCGGGCGGTGCCGCAGCGACACGATGTCCGGCAGGTAGCCCCGCACCGGCTTCCACGGCCCCTCCGCGCCCGCCCTCGGGAACTCGTGCACCGACCGCCGCACGTACCCGGCGGAGAGGTCCAGCAGCGGCCGGGTCGCCATCCCCGCGTTGTCGGTGTGCGGCGCGCACCTGCGGTAGCCGTGCTCGGCCATGTGCCGCAGCACCCGCACCAGGAACTCGCTCACCAGGTCGGCCTTGAGCGTCCACGAGGCGTTCGTGTAGCCGACCGTGAACACCAGGTTCGGCACGTCGCTGAGCATCGTGCCCCGGTACACCAGCTTGTCCGGCAGGCGCACCGGCTCGCCGTCCACCACCAGGTCGATCCCGCCCAGCGGCAGCAGGTTCAGCCCGGTCGCCGTCACCACCACGTCGGCGGGCAGCTCCCGGCCCGACGCCAGCTCGATCCCGGTGCGGGTGAAGCGGGCGATCCGGTCCGTCACCACGGACGCCCGGCCGCTGCTGATCGCGGTGAACAGGTCGCCGTCCGGGGCGACGCACAACCGCTGGTCCCACGGGTCGTAGCGCGGCGCGAAGTGCTCGCGCACCGGGTAGTTCGCGGGCAGCCTGCGCGCGACGTCCTTGAGCAGCAACCGCTTCACCAGCTTCGGCGCCCGCCTGCTCAGGTGGTACAGGCCGGAGCTGAGCGCGATGTTGCGCCACCGCACCGCGCCGTGGCCGCCCACCCGGCGCAGCGCCCGCGCGATCCGGTCGTCGTTCGGCACCGAGGCGACGTAGCCGGGGGAGCGCTGGAGCATCGTCACGTGGCCCGCGCTCGGGGCCAGCGCGGGCAGCAGCGTGATCGCGGTCGCCCCGCTGCCGATCACCACCACCCGCTTGCCCGCGCAGTCCAGGTCGTCCGGCCACTGCTGCGGGTGCACCACCCGGCCGCCGAAGTCCGCGAGTCCGGGGAAGTCCGGCCGGTAGCCCCGGTCGTACCGGTAGTAGCCCGCGCACAGGTGCAGGAAGTCGCAGGTGAGCACGACCGGTTCGCCGTCGTGCTCGGCGTGCACCACCCAGCGGTTGTCCGCGCTCGACCACTCGGCGCGGGACACCCGGTGCCGCAACCGGATCCGGTCCGTCACGCCGGAGCGCGCCGCGGTGTCGCCGAGGTAGTCCCGGATCGCCCCG
>NZ_JBQGCX010000729.1:0-6639 GCF_052038725.1 Actinosynnema sp. | reverse complement strand
GCTCCCCCCGCCACCCGCCGCCGCGCCGCATCCCGTGCAGGAACGTCGTCAGCAGCGCCGCCCCGTCCACCATGGCCGCGTCCACGACCTGCCCGCGGCCCGACCGGTCCCGCTCGTGCAGCGCCGCCAGCACGCCCACGGCCAGCAGCAGCCCTCCCCCGCCGAAGTCGCCGACCAGGTTCAGCGGCACGGTCGGCGGCTGGCCCGCGCGGCCGATCGGGGACAGGGCGCCCGCGACCGCGATGTAGTCGATGTCGTGCCCGGCGCGCTCGGCCAGCGGGCCGGTCTGCCCCCAGCCGGTCATCCGGCCGTAGACCAGGCGCGGGTTGCGGGCCAGGCACTGGGCGGGGCCAAGGCCCATGCGCTCGGTCACGCCGGGGCGGTAGCCCTCGACGAGCACGTCGGCCCGCTCCACCAGGTCCAGCACCAGCGCGGCGCCCTCCGGCGAGCGCAGGTCGACGGCCACCGAGCGCCTGCCGCGCCCCAGCAGGTCGCCGGGGACGCCCACCGCGCCGATCCGGTCCACGCGCACCACGTCGGCCCCGAGGTCGGCCAGCACCATGCACCCGAACGGGGCGGGCGCGAGGCCGGCCAGCTCCACCACGCGCAGGCCCGCCAGCGGACCGGCCATCACAGGCTCCTCGCGATGATTTCCTTCATGATCTCGTTGGTGCCGCCGTAGATCTTCTGCACGCGCGCGTCCGCCCACGCGCGCGCGATCGGGTACTCGGTCATGTACCCGTACCCGCCGAAGAGCTGCACGCACTCGTCCACGACCCGGCACAGCCGCTCGGTCGACCACCACTTGGCCATGGCCGCCGTGGGCACGTCCAGCTCCCCGCGCAGGTGCAGCCCCACGCACTCGTCGACGAACGCGCGCGACACGCGGGCCTCGGTCGCGCACTCGGCGAGGGTGAACCGGGTGTTCTGGAACTTGATCAGCTCCCGCCCGAACGCGGACCGCTGCTTCACGTAGTCCAGGGTCAGCTCCAGCGCCGCCTCGATGCCCGCCACCGACGACACCGCGATCACCAGCCGCTCCTGCGGCAGCTGCTGCATCAGCTGCACGAACCCCTGCCCCTCGCCGCCGAGCAGCGCGGAGGCGGGCAGCCGGACGTCGTCGAAGAACAGCTCCGAGGTGTCCTGCCCCTTGAGCCCGAGCTTGTCGAGCACCCGCCCGCGCCGGAAGCCCTCGGCCCGCGCGGTCTCCACCACCAGCAGCGAGATCCCGGCCGCGCCCCTCTCCGGGTCGGTCTTGGCGGCCACGATCACCAGGTCGGCCTGAGCGCCGTTGGAGATGAACGTCTTCGAGCCGGACAGCACGTACCCGTCGCCGTCGCGCCGCGCCCGCGTGGTGATGCCCTGCAGGTCCGACCCGGCCCCCGGCTCGGACATCGCGATCGCGCCCACGTGCTCGCCGCTGGCGAGCTTGGGCAGCCACTCGTGCTTCTGCTCCTCGGTGCCGTAGGCGAGCAGGTAGTGGGCGACGATCCCGTTGTGGACGCTGCCGCCCCACGCGCTGTCGCCGGACCGCGCCTGCTCCTCCAGCAGCACGGCCTCGTGGGCGAACGTGCCGCCGCCACCGCCGTACTCCTCGGGCACCGACAGGCACAGCAGCCCCAGCTCCCCAGCCTTGAGCCAGAAGTCGCGGTCGACCTGCTTCTGCTCCGCCCACCGCTCCTGGTGCGGCACGGCCTCCTTGGCGAAGAACGTCCTGGCGAGCGAGCGCAGCTGGTCGAGGTCCTCGGTCATCCACGGTGATCGGCGCGCGGTCATGACCTGGGACGCTGCCACCGCGCGTCCCGCCCCGCCATGACCGCCCGGCACCACGAGCCGCCCGGTTAGGTGAGCGCAATTGTCACGGGGGTGCGCGAGACTGCCCAGGTGGAACTGATCAGGCTCACCCCCGGCTCGTGGCGGACCTGGCGCGACATCCGGCTGACCGCGCTGGCCAGCGACCCGGTCGCGTTCGGGCCGGTGCTGGAGCGGGAGCGCGGGCACACCGAGCAGGACTGGCGGACCTCGCTGCTGCCCGAGCAGGGCGTGCGGGTCGTCGCGCGGGACGCCGGGTCGGGCGCGGAGGGCTCGGTGGGGCTGGTGGCCGCGATCCCGCACTGGGAGGACAGCGGGGTGCTGTACCTGTTCTCCCTGTGGGTGCGGCCCGAGGCGCGCGGGCGCGGGGTGGGCGCGGCGCTGGTGGGCGACGTGCTGGCGTGGGCGGGCGAGCACGGGTGGCCGGTGGTGCGGCTGCGGGTGTCCCCCGGCAACGAGGTGGCGCGCAGGCTGTACCTGCGGGCGGGGTTCACCGGCGAGGGCGAGCACCTGGAGCGCGGGCCCGGCGGCGGGGTCCCCGAGCGGGCGGGCGCGCCGTCCCCGGCGGGGGTGTCCTCCGCAGCGGCGGACCACGCCGAGCGGTGAGCTGATAAGTCACCCCGAACGGTCATGGGCCGCGCGCCGCGCGCTGCCTACGGTGGTCGCATGACCGATGCCTTGATCTTCGACGCGGTGCGCACACCGCGCGGCAGGGGGAAGCGGGGGTCGCTGCACAGCGTGAAGCCGATCTCCCTGGTGTCCGGGGTGCTGTCGGCGCTGGCGGCCCGCAACGACCTGGACACCTCGGCGGTGGACGACGTCCTGCTGGGCGTGGTGTCGCCGGTCGGCGAGCAGGGCGGGGACATCGCCCGCACGGCGGTGCTGGCGGCGGGCTGGGACGTGCGGCCCGCGGGTGTGCAGCTCAACCGGTTCTGCGCCTCCGGGTTGGAGGCGGTGAACCTGGCGGCGGCGAAGGTGGCGTCCGGGTTCGAGGACCTGGTGGTGGCGGGCGGCGTCGAGTCGATGTCGCGGGTGCCGATGGGCTCGGACGGCGGCGCGTGGATGGCCGACCCGGAGACCAGCGCGGCGACCCGGTTCGTGCCGCAGGGGGTGAGCGCGGACCTGATCGCGACCCTGGAGGGGTTCAGCCGGGAGGACGTGGACGCGTTCGCGGTGCGCTCGCACCAGCGGGCGGTGCTGGCCCGCGACAAGGGCTGGTTCGAGAAGTCGCTGGTGCCGGTGGTGGACCGCAACGGCACGGTGGTGCTGGACCACGACGAGGCGATCCGGCCGGAGACCTCACTGGAGGGCCTCGCGGGGCTGAAGCCGAGCTTCCAGTTCCACGGCGACCTGGGCTACGACCTGGTGGCGATCGACCGGTACCCGCAGGTCGAGCGGATCTCGCACGTGCACACGCCGGGCAACTCCTCGCAGATCGTGGACGGGGCGGCGGCGGTGCTGCTGGGCAGCGAGCGGGTCGGCCGGGAGCTGGGGCTCACGCCGAGGGCGCGGGTGCTGGCGGCGTCCGTGGTGGGCACCGAGCCGACGATCATGCTGACCGGTCCGGCCCCGGCCGCGCGCAAGGCGCTGGACAGGGCCGGGCTGACCGTGGAGGACATCGACCTGTTCGAGGTCAACGAGGCGTTCTCGTCGGTGGTGCTGCGGTTCCAGCGGGAGCTGGGCGTGCCGGACGAGAAGGTCAACGTCAACGGCGGCGCGATCGCGCTCGGGCACCCGCTGGGCGCGACCGGGGCGATGATCCTGGGCACGCTGCTGGACGAGCTGGAGCGCCGGGACCTGCGGCGGGGGCTGGCGACGCTGTGCGTGGGCGGCGGCATGGGCATCGCGACGATCATCGAGAGGGTCTGAGATGGCCATCCGCTACGAGCGGGACGCCGAGGGCGTCGTCACGCTGACCATGGACATGTCGGGCTCGGCGAACGTGATGAACGCCGAGTACCAGGAGGCGATGGGCGCGGCCGTCGACCGGCTGGAGGCCGAGCGCGACGAGATCACCGGGGTGGTGCTGACCTCGGCGAAGAAGACGTTCTTCGCGGGCGGGGACCTGAACCTGCTGGTGTCGGTGACGCGGGAGAACTCCGCCGAGGTGCTGGCGGGCGTGTCGGACGTGAAGGCCCAGCTGCGCAGGCTGGAGAAGCTCGGCAGGCCCGTGGTGGCGGCGATCGCGGGCGCGGCGCTGGGCGGCGGGCTGGAGATCGCGCTGGCCTGCCACCACCGGGTGGTGCTGGACGACGACCGGATCAGGCTGGGGCTGCCCGAGGTGACGCTGGGGCTGCTGCCAGGCGGCGGCGGGGTCACCAGGATGGTGCGGATGCTCGGGCTCCAGGCCGCGCTGCCGCTGCTGGTGGAGGGCAAGCAGCTCCGCCCGAAGCGCGCGCTGGAGGCCGGCTTCGTCGACGAGCTGGCGTCCTCGAAGGAGGAGCTGATCGCCAAGGCGCGGGCGTGGATCGCGGCCAACCCGGAGCCGGTGCGGCCGTGGGACCGCAAGGGGCACACCGTCCCCGGCTTCCGGCCGTTCGACCCGCAGTCGTACGGGGTGCTCGCGGCGGCGCCCGCCGTGCTGCACAAGAAGACGCGGGGCGCGTTCCCCGCGCCGGAGAAGATCCTGGCGGCGGCCGTGGAGGGCGCGCTGGTCGACTTCGACACCGCGCTCGTGGTGGAGGACCGGTACGTCCTGGAGCTGGTGTCCGGGCAGGTCGCCAAGAACATGATCGGCACGTTCTGGTTCCAGCTGAACGAGATCGGCGCGGGCGGGTCGCGACCGTCCGGTGTGGAGCGGACCTCCGTGGCGAAGGTGGGCGTGCTCGGCGCGGGCATGATGGGCGCGGTCATCGCCGAGGTGACCGCGAGGGCGGGCATCCCGGTGGTGCTCAAGGACGTGACGCTGGAGGCCGCGCGGCGCGGCGCCGGTGAGACCCCCGGCATCACGCCCACCGACTCGGACGCCGACCTCGCCGGGTGCGACCTGGTGATCGAGGCCGTGTTCGAGGACCGGGAGCTGAAGAACCGGGTCCTCGCGGACGCCGGGTCCGCCGCGCTGGACGGCGCGGTGATCGCGTCCAACACCTCGACGCTGCCGATCACCGGGCTCGCCGGGGCGGTGGCGGACCCGGAGCGGTTCATCGGGCTGCACTTCTTCTCGCCGGTGCCGAGAATGCGGCTGGTGGAGATCATCCGGGGCGAGCGGACCTCGGACGAGACCCTGGCCCGCGCGTTCGACTACGTGCTGAGGATCGGCAAGACGCCGATCGTGGTCAACGACAGCCGGGGCTTCTACACCTCGCGCACGTTCGGCGCGTACGTCACCGAGGCCATCGCGATGGTCGGCGAGGGCGTGGCGCCCGCGCTGGTGGAGAACGTCGCCAAGCGCGCCGGGATGGCCGTGGGGCCGCTCGCGGTGTCGGACGAGGTGACGCTGACGCTCCAGCTGCGCATCCGCGACCAGGCCGTGGCCGACGGCGAGGGCGGCGCGGGCGGCGCGGGCGTGCGGGTGGTGGAGGAGCTGGTCGCCGAGGGGCGGACCGGCAAGTCCGGCGGGGCCGGGTTCTACGAGTACCCCGAGGGCGGGCGGAAGTTCCTGTGGCCGGGGCTGGCCCGGTACGGGCGCGCGGACGCCGGGGTCACCGAGCGGGACGTCGAGGACCGGCTGCTGTTCGTCCAGACCCTGGAGACGGTGCGCTGCCTGGACGAGGGGGTGCTCACGTCGGTGCGCGACGCCAACGTGGGCAGCGTCTTCGGGTTCGGGTTCGCGCCGTGGAGCGGCGGGACGCTCCAGTTCGCCAACGCCTACGGGCTGGCGGCGTTCGTGGAGCGGGCCGACTACCTCGCGGACACCTACGGCGAGCGGTTCCGGCCGCCGTCGTCGCTGCGCGAGCGGGCCAAGTCGGGCGAGGACTACCGGTAGCGCGGGGCGGCCCCGGTGCGGTACGCGCCGGGGCTGCTGCCCGTCCAGCGCTTGAACGCCCGGTGGAAGGCGCTGGCCTCGGAGAAGCCCAGGCGCAGCGCCAGCTCCTCCACCGACTCGCCGCCGCGCACCAGGCTCGCCACCGCCTGGTCGCGCAGCAGCTGCTCGCGGACCTCGCGGAACGTGGTGCCCTCGGCGGTGAGCCTGCGGCGCAGCGTCGCGGCGCTCACCCCGAGCCTGGCCGCCACCTCCGGCAGTCCGGGCGCGCCGGAGCCCCGCTCGGGGCGGACCGGGCCGGTGGTGGCGGCGCCGTGGTCGCGGCGGGAGAGCAGCTCGGCGGGCGAGTTGCGCAGGAACCGGCGCAGCGCGGCCTCGTCCTGGGCGACCGGCATCCGCAGGAAGCGGGTGTCGAACTCCAGCGCGGTGACGCCCGCGTCGAACCGCAGCGGGCAGCCGAAGATCAGGTGGTACTCGGCGGCGTGCGGCGGTTCCGGGTGGGCGAGCCGGACCGAGCGCAGCGGGATGCGGCGGCCGATCAGCCAGGACGAGAAGCGGTGCCACAGCACCAGGAGCGACTCGACCAGGAAGCGGTCGGGGTCGTCGAGCGCCCCGGTGTCCAGTTCGAGGCTGGCGGTGGGGGCGGTCGGGTCGGCGCGCAGGGCGGGCGCGGGCTCGACGTCGAACAGGTCGTAGAACGCCATCCCCCTGCGCAGCGCGGACTCCAGCGACGGGCAGTGCACGGCGAGCAGGCACATGGTGGCGAACGTGCCGCGCTTGCTGCGGCGCGGGGCCAGGCCCATGAACTCGTCGTCCAGGTCGTCCCAGAGGGCCTGGATCAGGCGGGTGTACTGCTCGGGGGTGACGCGGGCGCGGGTGTCGGCGAGCAGGGCGGGGCCGATGCC
>NZ_JBQGCX010000728.1:0-5850 GCF_052038725.1 Actinosynnema sp. | reverse complement strand
GCAGCGCCGCCCGAAGGAACCGCTCCTGGCCCGCGGGCGAGTAGTCCATGCCGGGCAGCTGGCAGCCCTGGATGTCGAACGCGCCCACGTCGCCGCGGTGCAGCGGGTGGTCGCCGAGCTTGAACACCGCCTTCGGCGCGGTCTGGGCGCTCGTCGACGGCGGCCTGGTCGTGGTCGGCGGCCCGCTCGGGGCGGTCGTCGTGGTGGTGGGGGCGGGGCTCCGCTGGGTGAACGTGGAGCTCGGCAGCGGGGTGTGGCTGAACGTGGACTGCCCGGAGTAGGTGCTGCTCCCGGCGCCGCCGATCGCCGAGGCGACCGCGCCGACCAGCCCGACCCCGAGCACCAGCACGCCGCTGATCACCGCGAACGCGATCAGGCCCGCGTTGCTCTTGCGCCGGGGCGGCGGGTAGGGGTGGTGCTGCGGCCAGGGCTGCTGCTGGGCCTGCCACGGATTCCCCGCCGGGGGTTGCCCCGATCGGGGTGGCCCGGCCGGGGGATGCCAGGCGGCGGGCGGTGGGATCGGCCGCGCCGAGGGCGGCGGGGGCCCCTGGTAAGCGGGCCACGGCTGCTGCTGAGGCTGTTGCGGGGGAGGACCCTGCGGCTGCCCGTGACCAGCCGGGGGAGCGCCGTGCGACCCGCCCCGCGCGCCGCCCCAGCCGCCCGAGGGGGGCAGCGGCGCCTGCGCCGGAGGGGGCGCGACGGGGCGCGGCGGCGGCCACCCGTTCGGTGGCGGCGGTTGCGTCATAGCTGGTGATCCCCCATGTCACGGATAGCCGAACCGGCCATGGAGCATAGGCGGGGTCCGCTATTGTCCGCGGCCGTGTTGAGAAATTGGGCAGCGGTCGCGCTCTGCTTCGTCGCGCTGTGCTCGACCGCGGGCGCGGCGGTGGCGCAACCGGGCAGCACCGGCGCGCTGCCCGGTTCGGTGGCGTCCGAGGTGCGCCTCAAGCTGGAACGTGATGGGGCACTCAGCGTCACCGACGTCGTCACCGTACCCGATGGGATGACAGCCCAGCGCGTGCTCCCGCTGCGGGTCGCGATGGGGGGTGACCGGGACCGGCTGTTCCAGGTCACCGACGCGGCGGTGGACGGTCCGGGCACGGCGGAGGCCACCGAGGACGAGCTCCGGTACACCCTCCGGGCGGGCACCTCGACGGTCACCTACCGCGTCCTGGGCGCGGTCGCCGAGTCCGGCGACGTGCTGGAGGTGCGCTGGCGCCCGGTGAGCGGCTGGGACGTGCCGATCGACCGGGTCGCCCTGTCGGTGATCGCCCCCGAGCCGCCCCGCTCCATCACCTGCCTGTCCGGCCCGCCGGAGAGCTCCACCCCGTGCACCAGCGCCGAGCTGGGCGACGGCCGGGGCTCCCGCGCCACCGAGCTGACCCTCGCCCCCGGCGAGCGGGTCGACCTCACGTTCGGGCTGGAGGGCGGGGTCGCCCCGCCCAACGCCGTCTTCGCCGCGAGCGGCGGGCTGGCCGCCGCGTTCGCGCTCACCCCGTCCTCGATCACCGGCCTGGTCGTGCTGTCCCTGCTGCTCGCGGGCGGCGCCACCCTGCTGTGGGTGCTGCGCGGCCGGGACGCGCGGGCGCTGGAGGGCGCGGTCGGCCCGGTGGAGGTGCTGGTCGCCGACGCGCAGGGGCGGGTGGCGTTCGCCTCGCCGGACGGCGTGCTGCCCGGCCAGGTCGGCACGGTCGTGGACGAGCACGTGGACGTGGTCGACGTCACCGCCACCGCCGTCGACCTGGCGGTGCGCAACTACCTGTGGATCGAGGAGGTCGGCGACGTCGACTGGCGGATCGTGCGCCGCAACCCGGCCGACGCCGCGCTGTCCGGCTACGAGCGCGAGGTGTACCGGGCGCTGCTGCCGGACGGGGTGGACGCGGTGCTGCTGTCCGAGCTGCGCTCGCGCGGCGTGGACCTGGCGGCGGTGCGCTCCGAGCTGTACGCCGACGTGGTCGCCCGCGACTGGTTCGCCCGGCGGCCCGACGCCGAGCGCACCCTGTGGTGGTGGGCGGGCATCGGGCTGGCGGTGCTCGGCGCGGTGCTGACCGCGGCCTTCGCGCTGCTCGCCGGGCCCGCGCTGCTCGGCTTGGTCGTGGTGGTCGCCGGTGGCGCGCTGGCCTGGGGCTCGCGCTGGATGCCCGCGCGGACCAGCCGGGGCAGCGCGCTGCTCGCGCAGGTCAGGGGGCTGCGCGGGTACCTGCACGCGGCCGGGCCGTCCGACGTGCCGGAGGCCGACCGGCAGGTGGTGTTCTCCCGGTCGCTGCCGTACGCGGTGGTGCTCGGGGAGACCGAGCGGTGGCTGGCGGCGTTCGCCGGGACGCGGACCGAGCTGCACTGGTTCGGCGAGGAGCGCCGGACCGGCGACCTGACCCGGTTCGCGCAGCGCTTCCCCGGCTTCCTGCGGGCGCTGGACGGGGTGCTGGCCCAGGCCGGGCACCTGCGCTCGCTGGGCTGACGTTCGCTGCACCTGCGCTCGCGGGGCTGACGTTCGCGGGGTTGGTGCTCGCCGGGCTGGTGCTCGCGGGGTTGGTGCTCGCGGGGCTGGTGCTCGTGCCGCGCTCGCGCGGCGCGAGGGGGCGGGGCCCGCCGGTGGTCCCGGCGGGCCGCCCTGCGCGTCAGTTGACGGCGTCCTTGAGGGCCTTGCCCACCTTGAAGCCCACCGCCTTGCTCGCGGCGATCTCGATGGCCTCGCCGGTCTGCGGGTTCCGGCCGGTCCGAGCGGCGCGCTCCTTGACGGTGAAGGAGCCGAAGCCCGTCAGCACCACGTCGTCGCCCTGCGCCAGCGCCTTGGTGATCGAGTCGAGCACCGCGTCGAGCGCGCGGGTCGCCACCGCCTTCTCGACGTCGGCGCTCTCGGCGATCGCACTGACCAGTTCGGCCTTGTTCACGGTCCTGCTCCTGTTCCGCGGTCTCGGTCGTGCCGCGCCCCGCAGCCCACCAGCCCCGCGCGGAACCCGCAGCACCGACACACCCCGCTCCGGGAGTTCCACCGGAACGGGGAGCCGGGCGCACCCGCTGTGTCCGGTTCCGCCGGGTTCATTCCGTCACGCTCACCCGGCCGAGCCCGCGCCCCCGGCCGAGCCGGCACTCGCGCCCGCACCCGCGTCCGAGCCCGCCCCCTCCCGCACCCGCCGGTAGTGCCGCCGGGCCTTGAGCTTGTTCCCGCACGCCGCCATCGAGCACCACCGGGCGTTGTTGGACTTGCTCCGGTCCAGCAGGAACCGCGCGCACTCGTCGTTCGCGCACGCCCGCAGCCGCCCCGGCCGCCCCCGGTGCACCGCGTCCCAGGCCAGCACCGCCGCCACGACCGCGCCGCGCGCCCCGTCCGCGTCGACCTCCCAGGTCACCCCGGAGTCGTCGACCGACGCCCGCGACACCACCCCCGCCAGCACCGGCCCCAGCGCGCCCGGCGGCTCGTCGCCGCGCACCACGGCCTGGAGCAGGTCGCGCGCCCGCCGCACCTGACGCCGGTCCTCCGGCCCGTCCGGCACCCCGTTGGCCGCGAACCACGGCCCCGCGCGCCCGTCGTCCCCCAGCTCGTCGGTCGGCCGCCCCGCCACCACCGGCGTGCTGTTGAGCAGCGACAACAGCAGCGCCTCGCCGTCCACCCGCATGTCTAACCTCCGAAGCCCTCTTGACAGGTGAGGTTACCCGCGCTTAGCTCTAACCATCCAAAACCACTTTAGGAGGTTAGAAATGACCGACACCCGAATCCGCCACCGCTACGCCACCGTCGACGGGAAGCGGCTCTTCTACCGGGAGGCGGGCGATCCGGCCAAGCCCGCGATCGTGCTCCTGCACGGCTTCCCGACCAGCTCGTCCATGTACCGCGACCTGATCCCCAGGCTCGCCGCCGACCACCACGTCATCGCCCCCGACCACCTCGGCTTCGGCCTCTCCGACGCCCCGCCGGTCACCGAGTTCGACTACACCTTCGACGCCCTCGCCGACCTCACCGCCGCCCTGCTGGCCCAGCTCGGCCTCACCCGGTACGCGATCGCCGTGCAGGACTACGGCGCGCCGATCGGCTGGCGGCTGCTGCTGCGCGACCCGGCCGCGATCACCGCCGTGATCACCCAGAACGGCAACGCCTACGAGGAGGGCCTGGTCCCTGGGTTCTGGGGCCCGGTCGCCGAGTACTGGCGCGAGCGCACCCCGAAGACCGAGGCGGGCGTGCGCGCCGCGCTCACCGAGGAGGCCATCCGCTGGCAGTACCTCACCGGCGCGCCCGACCCGGAGCTGGTCGACCCCGCCACCTGGCAGCGCGACCACGCCCTCGTCTCCCGCCCCGGCAACGACCTCGCGCAGCTGTCCCTGTTCGCCGACTACGCCACCAACGTCGCCCTCTACCCCCGGCTGCACGAGGTGTTCCGCGCGACGCGGGTCCCGCTGCTGGCCGTGTGGGGCGAGCACGACGAGATCTTCGGACCGGCGGGCGCCCGCGCCTTCGCCACCGACCTGCCGGACGCCGAGATCCACCTGCTCGACGGCGGCCACTTCCTCCTGGAGACCGCCGCCGCCGAGGTCGCGCCCCTGGTCCTGCGCTTCCTCGCCGAGCACGTCCCCGCCTGACCGGACGCCCGACCGCGGGAGTGCGGGGAGCGGTGCCGGCGCCGCCACCCGCCCCGCTTCCTCCCTCGGCGGAAACGCGGCGCGCTCCCGACCGGGGCGCGCCCGAACCCGTAGGCTGCGAGCCATGGCGCTACCCGAACTGCACAGGTTCACCCTCCCCAACGGACTCCGGGTGGTGCTCGCCCCCGATCCCAGCGCCCCGGTCATCGGGGTGAGCGTCCACTACGACGTCGGCTTCCGGTCGGAGCCCGAGGGGCGCACCGGGTTCGCGCACCTCTTCGAGCACCTGATGTTCCAGGGCAGCGAGAGCCTGGAGAAGCTGGCGCACTTCCGCCACGTCCAGTCCTCCGGCGGCACCTTCAACGGGTCGACCCACCCGGACTACACGGACTACTACCAGGTCCTGCCCTCGGCGGCCCTGGAGCGCGCGCTGTTCCTGGAAGCCGACCGGATGCGCGCGCCCAAGCTCACCGAGGAGAACCTGCGCAACCAGATCGACGTGGTGAAGGAGGAGATCCGCCTCAACGTGCTCAACCGGCCGTACGGCGGCTTACCCTGGATCCTGCTCCCCGCGCTGCTGTTCCAGACCTTCCCCAACGCCCACAACGGGTACGGCGACTTCACCGACCTGGAGAACGCCACCGTCGACGACTGCGCCGCGTTCTTCGACACCTACTACGCGCCGGGCAACGCGGTGCTCACCGTCGCCGGTGACATCGCGGTGGACGAGGCGAAGTCGTTGGTGGAGAAGCACTTCGGCGACGTCCCGGCCCGCCCGGTCCCGGAGCGGCCCTCGTTCGCCGAGCCCGCGCCGAAGGGCGAGCTGCGCTCCGAGCACGTCGACGCGCACGCCCCCATGCCCGCCGTGGCGCTGGGCTACCGCATCCCCGACCCGGTGCACGACCTGGACGCGTACCTGGTCTACCCGGTGCTCGCGGGCGTGCTGACCGACGGCGACGGCTCGCGCCTCCAGCAGCGCCTGGTGCACAAGGACGCGCTGGTCGTGGACGTCGGCGCGGGCTGCGGCCTGTTCGGGCCGCTGGAGGCCCGCGACCCCGACGTCTTCACCGTCACCGCCATCCACCCGGCCGAGCACGGCGTCGACAAGGTCGTCGCCGCGGTGGACGAGGAGCTGGCCAGGCTCGCCGAGGAGGGCCCCTCCGAGGAGGAGCTGGCCAAGGTGACCGCCCGCTGGGTCGCCGGGATGCACCGCGAGCACGACCGGCTCACCAGCCGCACCCTCGGCCTCGGCGCCTCCGAGCTGCTGTTCGGGCG
>NZ_JBQGCX010000727.1:0-1522 GCF_052038725.1 Actinosynnema sp. | reverse complement strand
GTTGTCGCGCAGCACGCGCGCGACGGCGGCCGCGTCGACCCCGACCAGGTCCAGGGTCACCACCACGGGGGAGCGCAGGTCGGCCTCGACGACGAACGGGCAGAGCCAGTCCCGCTGCGCCGCCCACGCGTACAGCACGTCGGAGGACTCCCGGGCGCGCGCGGCCGCCCAGGCCCGCCCGCCGTGGCCCAGCAGCCAGCGCAGCAGCGCCCGCAGCAGCACGCGGGGGACGAGCGCGGGCGTGGTGACGGTCTCGTCCTTGCGGGAGCTCGCCACCGCCGCGCGCAGGGACAGGAAGTCCGGCACCCACCGGGTCGGCTCCAGCCGCTCCGCGCGCTCCAGCGCCGCGGGCGACAGCACCGCGCACCACAGCCCGCCGTCGGAGCCCAGCGCCTTCTGCGGCGCGAAGTAGTAGGCGTCGGTCGCGGCGAGGTCGACCTCGACCGCTCCCGCCGCCGACGTGGCGTCGACGAGCACGAGCGCGTCCGGGTCGGCGCCGGGCACCCGCGCCACGGGGGCGAGGACCCCGGTGGAGGTCTCGTTGTGCGCCCACGCGTACGTGCCGACCCCCGCGAGGGCCTCGGCGCGCGCGGCGGTGCCCGGCTCGGCGCGCACGTGCAGCGACTCCGACACGAAGGGGGCGCGGGCGGTGCCGGCGGCGAACTTGGCCGAGAACTCCCCGTGCACGAGGTGCTGCACGCGTTCACCGACCAGCGCCCCGGTCGCGACGTCCCAGAAGGCCGTCGACCCGCCGTTGCCGAGCACGACCTCGTGGCCCTCGGGGGCCCCGAGCAGGGCCGCGAGCGAGGACCGCACCTCCCGCACCAGCGCTCGCACCGGCTCCTGCCGGTGACTGGTGCCGAGCACGTCCGCGGCCGCGAGCAGGCCGTCCAGCTGCTCGCGGCGCACCCGGCTGGGACCGGAGCCGAACCGGCCGTCGCGGGGGAGCAGGTCGGCAGGGACGCGGAGGGAGGGGCCGGGGTCGGCGGGCGCCGTCACCCCGCCATCGTCGCAGCCCTCAGAGCGAGCGCGGACCGCTGCCCGCGTAGCGCGCCGAGGGACGGATGAGCCGGCCGGTGCGCTTCTGCTCCAGCACGTGCGCGGACCAGCCGGCGCTGCGCGCGCAGGTGAACATGGGCGTGAACATGTCCGCGGGCACCTCGGCGAAGTCGAGGACGACCGCGGCCCAGAACTCCACGTTGGTCGCGAGCACGCGGTCGGGCTTCCTGGCCTGCAGCTCCGCCAGCGCCGCCTGCTCCAACGCCCGCGCCGCCTCGAACCGGGGCGCGCCCAGGCGCTCGGCCGGGGCGCGCAGCACCCGGGCGCGGGGGTCCTCGGCGCGGGACACCCGGTGCCCGACGCCCATGAGCCGCTCGCCGGAGTCGAGCACGCCCCGGACGTAGGCGAGCGCGTCACCACGCTCCTCCACGCCGTCCAGCATGTGGAGGACCCGGCTGGGCGCGCCGCCGTGCAGCGGCCCGCTCATGGCCCCGACCGCCGCCGCCACCGCCGCGGCGACGTC
>NZ_JBQGCX010000726.1:0-1540 GCF_052038725.1 Actinosynnema sp. | reverse complement strand
CCCCCGGGGGTGACCCCCCCCCGGGGGCGCCCGCGGTGCGGGGTGGGGGGGGCCCCCCCCGCCCCCCCACGCAGCCCCCATCCCGCGTCCCTCTTCTCCGTTTGGCCTGGCGAAGCCCAAGCGCGCTTGTCAAGATGCCGCCGCACTGCCCGGAAGACCGGGGTGCCCAACGGCGTCTTGACGAGTGTGCTTGCCTGAAAGGAGGCCACACGGAGAAGAGGGACCCGGACCACCGCAGTGGTAAACGGGACCACCAGCGGAAGCGCCACCGGCCGGCAGAGCCCGTCCCCCTCTTTTTTGGAGGTCTGCCCCGCCGGCGAGGCGAGCCCTTCAGCTCTTGATCTTGAAGCTCTTCACCCACCCTCCACTACCCTCACCCGCCGTGGACCGAGCTGATCTCCTCCGCCTGGACCGGCAGCACGTCTGGCACCCCTACGCGCCCATGCCGGGCGACCGGGAGCCGCTCGTCGTCACCTCCGCCGAGGGCGTCCGCCTCCGCCTGGACGACGGCCGCGAGCTGGTGGACGGCATGTCCTCCTGGTGGGCCGCAATCCACGGCTACCGCCACCCCGTCCTGGACACCGCGATCCGGGACCAGCTCGGCCGGATGAGCCACGTCATGTTCGGCGGCCTCACCCACGAACCCGCCGTCGCCCTCTGCGCCAAGCTGGTCGAGATCACCCCGCCCGGACTGGAGCACGTCTTCCTCTCCGACTCAGGCTCGGTAGCCGTCGAGGTCGCCATCAAGATGTGCCTCCAGCACTGGCGCTCCCTGGGCAAGCCGGAAAAACGCCGCCTGCTCACCTGGCGAGGCGGCTACCACGGCGACACCTTCCACCCCATGTCCGTCTGCGACCCGGACGGCGGGATGCACTCCCTCTGGCGCGGGGTGCTCCCCGAGCAGCTCTTCGCCTCCGCCCCACCCACCGCCATGGACACCGCCTACGTCGCCGAACTGGCCGACCTCGTCGAGCGGCACGCCGACGAGCTGGCCGCCGTCATCGTCGAACCCGTAGTCCAGGGCGCAGGCGGCATGAGGTTCCACGACCCCCGCTACCTGCACGTGCTCCGCGAGCTCACCCTGGCGAACGACGTCCTCCTCGTCTTCGACGAGATCGCCACCGGGTTCGGCCGCACCGGCGAGCTGTTCGCCGCCGACCACGCGGGCGTCAGCCCGGACGTGATGTGCGTCGGCAAGGCCCTGACCGGCGGCTACCTCTCCCAGGCCGCGACGCTGTGCACCCCGCGCGTTGCCGAGGGCATCGCGCGCGGCGACGTCCCGGTTCTCGCCCACGGGCCCACGTTCACGGGCAACCCGCTCGCCTCCGCCGTCGCCCTCGCCTCGACCGACCTGCTCCTCTCCCGCGACTGGCGCGCGGAGGTGGCGGGCATCGAGTCCGGCCTGCGGAAGGGCCTGGCGGGCGCGCCGGGGGAGGTCCGGGTGCTCGGCGCGATCGGCGTGGTGCAGCTCGACCACCCCGTGGACATGCGGGCGGCGACGGAGGCGGCCGTGCGCGAGGGCGTGTGGCTGCGCCCGTTC
>NZ_JBQGCX010000725.1:0-4640 GCF_052038725.1 Actinosynnema sp. | reverse complement strand
TGCCGCCAGATCCCGGAGACGCCGACCCGCACCCCGCCTCTCGTGCGCAGGTCGTGCCGGTCGAGCACGACGGTGAGCTGCCGGGGCGCGCGGTCGCGGGGGCCGAGCAGGCCGCGCTCCTGGGTGCAGTGGGCGGCGGTCACGACCCGGTCGGGGGCGATGAGGGCGCCGCCGCAGAAGTGGGAGCCGCGCGCGTCGAGCAGGGCGGCCACCCAGGGCGCGCGCCCGGCGACGGAGCCGCCGACGACGGCGAGCGCGGCGGGCGCGGCGACGAGCTGGGAGGCGAGCTGGACCGCGACCAGGGCGAGGGCGGCGACTAAGCGGGAGCTGATGCGCATAGAGCACCTCTTTACGACGGGTAGCCGAGTGGCGACTCACCGTAGCCGCACCACAAAGATCACATCAAGTCAGGATATTTTCCTGTTAAGATGCCGTAGTTCCGAAAAATCCACGGTCTGTGTCCTGCGTCACCGCTGTCTGTCCGGACCATAGGGGGGTACTTCCGTTGCAGTTCGACCTGACCACGCTGCCCGCGTTCCTGATCGCCTGCGCGGTCGTGGTGCTCACCCCCGGCGTGGACTCCTTCCTCCTGCTGCGCACCTCGATGCGCTCGGGCACCCGCGCCGGCCTGCTGGCCCTGGCGGGCATCCACACCGCCGCCGCCATCCAGGTCGCGGTCGTGATCTCGGGCCTCGGCGTGGTGATCGCAGGCTTCCCGCCCGCGCTGACCGCGCTGCGCTGGATCGGCGCGGCCTACCTGCTGTACCTGGCGCTGTCGATCACCCGCGACCTGGTGCGCAACCGGGGCCGGGCGCCCGAGGAGGGCGAGGTCGTCGCGGACCGGCCGTTCCGGCGCGGCTTCCTGACCAACATCACCAACCCGAAGATGCTGCTGTTCTCCCTGGCGTTCCTGCCGCAGTTCATCGGCTCCGGCGACCCCACCCCGCAGCTCGCGATGCTCGCGGCGGTGTTCCTGGCGCTGGCCGCCGCGTGGGAGGGCACGATCGTGCTGGCCGCGTCGGCGGTCGGCGGGCGGCTGCGCAAGCCGGGCGTGACCACCGCGCTGGACGTGGTGTGCGCGGCGGTCTTCGCCACCATGTCGGTCGGCCTGGTCCTCTGACCGGGCCGCGCCGCGACCGTCAGGTGTAGGCGCCCACGCGGGTGTACACGCCGGGGTACTCGGGCCGGGCGCAGCCGACGCCCCAGGACACCAGCCCGGCGAGCCTGCCCGCGATGACGAACGGCCCGCCCGAGTCGCCCTGGCAGGCGTCCTTGCCGCCGTTCGGCAGCCCGGCGCAGAACATCGACGACGACTGGTAGTGGCCGGGGTAGGCGGCGGAGCACACCTCGTTGGTCTGGAGCGGCACGGACACCTTCCGCAGCACCGGCGAGGTGGTCCCGCTCTCCGAGGTGCGGCCCCAGCCGAACGCGGTGCCGGTGATGCCCGCCCGGTACAGCCCCGTCTCGGACGGCTTGGCGAGCGCGATCGCCTCGTACGGCATCGGCGTGGACGTCAGCAGGTAGGCGATGTCCGCGCCGGTGGTCGCCGAGCGGTAGGCGGGGTGGACGTACACCCCGGACACCGGGTGGATCGTGCCACCGGGCTTGGTCACGTCCAGCCTGCCCGCCACCACCAGCACGTCGCCGCCGGTCAGCCCGCTGACGCAGTGCGCGGCGGTCATCACCTGGTACCGGCTGATGATCGCGCCGCCGCAGAACTGCCTGCCGTCGGGGTCGACCAGCGCCACCACCCACGGGTAGGGGTTCGGGGCGTCCACGACCACGCCGCCGACGATCCTCGGGTCGGCCCCGGCGGGCGGCGCCACCGCCACGCCGGTGAGCAGCAGTGCCAGCGCCATCGCCACGCGCATCAGAGTCCGCATACCGGCCAACCAAACCCGGCCGCCGCGACCGCACAACTCGGGCACACGGTCGGGTGATCGGGTGTGGTCGGCCGGCGCGGCGCTCAGCCCTTGAGCTGCTGGTCGATCAGCGCCCGGTAGGCGGTGATCCGCGAGTACACGCCGGGCTGGCCGGGCCGCGCGCAGCCCTCGCCCCACGAGGTGACGCCGACCAGCGCGCCGTTCGCGACCAGCGGGCCGCCGGAGTCGCCCTGGCAGGTGTCGATGCCCCCGCGCGGGTAGCCCGCGCAGACCATGGCCGCCGGGTCGAACCGGCTGTAGTCGGCGGCGCACTCCTGGTCGGACATGACCGGCACGTTCGCGCCCAGCAGCACCTGGGAGGCGGCGCCGATCTCGGCGGTGCGGCCCCAGCCGAGGACCTTCGCCACCGTCCCCGGAGCCGGGTCGGCGGACGCGAGCGGCAGCACCCGGTTCGCGACCGGCCTGACCAGGGTGAGCACGGCGACGTCGCTGCCCTGCTCGGCCGACGAGTAGAACGGGTGCTTCCAGATCCGGGCCACCCGCAGCGTCTCACCCGCCTGGGTGCGCTTGTCCTCGCGCCCCGCGACGACGACGAGCCGCTCCGGGGCGGTGCCCGCGACGCAGTGCGCGGCGGTGACCACCTTGGTCGGCGCGACGAGCGTGCCGCCGCAGAACTGGCTCCCGGTCGTGCCCGCCAGGAACACCACCCACGGGTGCTCGGCGATGGACGCGCGCGTCCCGCCGACGACTCTCGGTTCCGCCGCGGTCGCGACGCCCCCTCCGCACAGCACCGCGAGAACGCTGAGAAAAACGGCAAGCCTCATCGCCCCTCCTACGCCTAGTGGGGAGCGCCCGAGTCCGAGCACCCGCGAGGAGGTTAGCCCTGAAAGAGCAGGTCGATGCGCCGAAAGGAGCACACGACCTGGTCGGCCCAGCCGCGCGACCCGGCTGTCGCAGCGGCGGGCCCGCCGGGTCGCGCCGCGTGCTGTCGATCAGTTCCCGGAGGGTGAACCGAAGCCGGAGAAGCGCCCCCTGACCTTGCCCGCCGCGTCCGCCACGACCCCGCCGAGGTCGTTGACGACCTTCATCAGCGGGTCCTCGGACTCGGCGGCGTCGGACTTGTAGGAGCGGGCCGCCTCCTTGAGGTCCTCGGTGAACGTGCTGGACGCGTGGTCGTCCTCGCGGCGCCGGTAGTCGCCCGACAGGATGGCCCGGTACTCCTCGCTCGCGGCCCAGCGCTGGAGCTCGGCGGCGCGCACCACGGCCATCGGGTGGGTCAGCGGCCAGGTGCGGATCAGCTTGAGGACGCTGTCGCGCACGTCCTCGACCTGCTCGTACTCCTTGGCCTGCTTGAGGAACTCGGCGGTGTCGACCTGGGTGAGGTCCATGCCGCCCGCGAGGGCGACGTGCACGCGCAGCGCGGCGGCCGGGTCCTGGGCGCACAGCAGGCCCGCGCGGTCGCAGCTCAGCTCGGTCTTGCGGTACCACTCGTGCAGGGCGGCGATGACGGCGCGGACCGCCCAGTAGCCCGCGGGCATCCAGCCGAGGCTGTGCTGGAGCTGCATCAGCCGCATGAGGATCGTCTGGTAGAGCGCGTGGCCGGAGAGCACGTGGCCCATCTCGTGGCCGATGGCGAAGCGCAGGCCGTCGTGGTCGAGCAGGTCGACCAGGCCGGTGGTGAGCACGATGAACGGCTTGTCGATGCCCAGGGCCATCGCGTTCGGCTGCGGGTTGCGGGTGATGAACAGCTCGGGGACCGGGTCGAGGTCGAGCGTGGCCGCGGTCTCGTTCCGCAGCCGGTCGAGGGCCGGGTACTGCTTCGGGCCCACCCGGATGGAGGTCGCCAGGTAGCCGAGGCGCTCGCCGCGCTCGGTGAAGGCGCCCGCGACGGACTTGAGGACCGGACCGATGCCGGGGACCGCGCGCAGGACCGCCAGCGCGCCCCGGTCGACCGGGTGCTCGTAGGCACGGGGGCTGATGCCGGGGAACCGAACCCTGGAGGTCGACCGCTCGATCTCTTCGCTCATCCTCCCAGCGTGCCACGCCCCACCTCCCCCTACTCCCCGTTCGGGGGAATCACGGGCACACTGACGGGGTGGAACCGGATGTGCTGGGCGACGGGTTCGAGGTCAGGACGCTGCCGCTGGGCTCGGAGGCGAGCGCGGCGCTGGTGCGCAGGCGCGCCGACGGGGCGGCCGAGCGCGGGGCCGTGCTGTACGTGCACGGGTTCGCGGACTACTTCTTCCAGCGGCACGTGGCCGAGCACTTCGCGGCGCTCGGGTACGACTTCTACGCGCTGGACCTGCGCGCCTACGGGCGGTCGCTGAGGCCGGGCGAGGTGGCGAACCACGTCGAGGACCTGTCGACGCACTTCGAGGAGCTCGACGCCGCCGTGCGGGTGGTGCGCGAGGAGGACGGGCACCGGGGGCTGGTGGTGGTCGGGCACTCCACGGGCGGGCTGACCACCAGCCTGTGGGCGCACGAGCGGCGCCTGGACGGCGCGCTGGACGCGCTGGTGCTCAACAGCCCGTGGCTGGACCTGGCCGAGCCGTGGGTGGTGCGCACGGTCGGCACGGCCGTGGTGCGCGGGGTGGGGCGCCTCGCGCCGAAGCTGGTGCTCAAGCCGGGCCTGGGGCCGGTGTACGGGCAGAGCATCCACCGGGACCACCACGGCGAGTGGGAGTTCGACACCGCGTGGAAGCCGATCGAGGCGTTCCCGGTCACGGCCGGGTGGTTGCGGGCGGTGCGGGTCGGGCA
>NZ_JBQGCX010000724.1:0-2000 GCF_052038725.1 Actinosynnema sp. | reverse complement strand
ACGGCGGCGACGATGTGGTCGGCGCCGAGCACGACCTGCCGCTCCAGGTGCGCGGCGGCGGGGATGACGGAGTCTGCGGACGTCAGGCGCACGACCGGCGCCCGCAGCGCCCCCCAGGCGCGCTCGGTCAGCGCGGCGGCGACCTCCGCACCCCAGGTCCCGCCGGGGGTGCTCTCCTCGGCGACGACGACGAGCGCGCCGTCCACCAGCGGCAGCACCGGGTCCAGGTCGAGCGGGTGCAGGCGGGCGGGCACGGCCAGGTGCGCGACGACGCCGTGGGCGCGCAGCTCGCGGGCCGCCCGGAGGGCGCGGTGGACCACGCCGCCGGGGCACAGCAGGACGACGTCGGCGCGGGCCAGGTCGTCGGGGAACACGTGCGCCCAGCCCGGTTCCGCGCCCAGGAACCGGTAGCCGCGCCCCTCCCCCGCGTCGCCGTCGCGCAGCACCCGCCGCGTGTAGAGGACCTTGTCCTCGAAGAGCATCGCGGGCCCCCGGTCGAGCCCGAGGGCGATCAGGTCGTAGGGGTCGTGGAACGGGGTGGTCTCGTAGAGCGCGAGGTTCGGGACGCCCAGGAAGTGCTTCTGCACGCTCTGGCTGTGGGTGGGGCCGTAGCCGCGCCCCGCGCCCACCGGGCAGCGCACGAGAACCGGCATGGGCAGGGTGCGGCCGTACATGGTGACCGACTTGGCCACCATGTTGGCGACCTGGTCGAACACCAGGGTGGCGAAGTCGCCGAACATGACCTCGACGATCGCGGAGTCGCCCGCCAGCGCCAGGCCCGCGGCGACCCCGGCGATCCCGGCCTCGCTCAGCGGGGTGCTCAGCACCCGGCCGGGGTGGGCGGTGGACAGCCCCCTGGTGGCCTTGAACGCCCCGCCGTAGGGGTCGGCCAGATCCTCGCCCAGCAGGTGCAGCCCCGGCCGCTCCCGCAGGTGCCGGTGCAGTGCGGCGTGGAGCGCCTCCACCACGCGCGGCGCGGTCACAGCTCGACGCCCTTCTCCGCGAGGACCGCGCGCAGCGCGCCCACCGAGCGGCAGCGCCGGGCCTCGCGGGCCGCGATCCGCACGCCGTAGGCGTCCTGCACGGCGACGACTATCTGCACGTGGCGCAGGCTGGTCCAGTGGGCGGTGGTGGCCGCCCCGGTGGTGTCGTCCACGTCGGACTCGGCGACGCCGAGGATGCCCGCCACCAGCGGGACGAGAGCGGTCATCGGGTCACTCCGGCGGTAGGGGCCGCCCAGGCGGCCGGTGGTCGGGCGGCGACGCGCTCCACGACGGCGTCCACCGCGGAGCGCGCTCGCCGGTCGGCGTCGTGGAACCGCTCGCCGAGCGCTTCGGCGAGCCGGGGGTGCCAGTCGAGTGCGCGCAGGGCGGCGACCTGCTCGGGGGGCCGGGTGTCGTCGCCCTTGCTGTGCGGCCCGAGCCGGTGGGTGTCGAACTGGACCACGGCGGGCCGGCTCCCGGTGCGCACGGCGTGGACCACGGGAGCCACCGCGGCCCGGATCCCGCCGACGTCCTGACCGGACACCCGCAGGAAGTCGACGCCGAACGCGGCGGCACGCCGCCCGATGTCGCCCGCCAACTGCTCCCCGGTCGGGGTCGACTGGGCGATCCCGTTGTGCTCGACCAGGACCAGCAGCGGGACCCCCCACAGCGAGGCCAGGTTGAGCCCCTCGTAGACCGCGCCCTCGCCCCAGGTCCCGTCGCCGGTGTAGACGGCCGCGACGCGCCCGGTGCCCGCGTTCCGGTGGTGCAGCGCGATCCCGACCGCCACGGGCAGCCCCTGGCCCTGCACGCCCGTGGACAGGAAGCCCGGCCGGTGCAGGTGCTGGCTTCCGCCCACCCCGTTGCACACCGCCCCGTCCCGCCCCATGATCTCGGCGAGCAGGCCCTCGGGGTCGGCGTGGGCGGCGAGGTAGTGGCCGTGGCTCCGGTGGTTGCCGACCACGAAGTCGCCCGCCAGCAGCGGGGCCATGGCGACCGGGACGCACTCCTGCCCCA
>NZ_JBQGCX010000723.1:0-1908 GCF_052038725.1 Actinosynnema sp. | reverse complement strand
CGTTCCCCGTCGTGCGCGAGTGGTCCGACGAGCTCAGGGCCCTGTTCGGCGACCGGGTCCGCGAGGAGGTCCTGGCCGCCGCCGCCGAGGGCGGCAGGCTGGAGGCCGCGCTGGAGATCGACCCGACCTCCGTGCGCCCCTCGGTCGACCTGCTGCGCAACGTCCTGTCCCTGGCGGGCGGCCTCTCCGAGGACGCGCTCGCCCGGTTGCGCCCGCTGGTGGCGCGGCTGGTCCGCGAGCTGGCCGAGCAGCTCGCCAACCGGATCAGGCCCGCCCTGACCGGGATGCAGCTGCCGTTCCCCACCCGCCGCCCCGGCGGCAAGCTCGACCTGCCGCGCACCCTCAGGGCGAACCTGGCCACGGCCCGCCGCGACGAGCGGGGCAAGGTCGTGGTCATCCCGGAGCGCCCGGTGTTCCGCAGCCGGGGCCGCAAGGCCAACGACTGGCGGCTGATCCTCGTGGTCGACGTGTCGGGCTCGATGGAGGCGTCCACGGTGTGGGCGGCGCTCACCGCGTCCGTGTTCGCGGGCGTGCGGTCGCTGACCACGCACTTCCTGGCGTTCTCCACCCAGGTGGTCGACCTGAGCGAGCGGGTCGCCGACCCGCTGTCGCTGCTGCTGGAGGTCAGGGTCGGCGGTGGCACGCACATCGCGGGCGCGCTGCGGCACGCCCGCGACCTGGTGACCGTGCCGGAGAGGACGATGGTGGTGCTGGTCAGCGACTTCGAGGAGGGCGGACCGGTCGCCTCGCTCACCGCGCAGGTCAGGGAGCTGGTGTCCGCCGGTGTCACGGTGCTGGGCTGCGCGAGCCTGGACGACACCGGCAAGCCCCGCTACTCCACGTCGATCGCGGGTTCGCTGGTGGCCGCCGGGATGCCGGTGGCCGCGCTGAGCCCGCAGGAGCTGGCCCGCTGGGTCGGGGAGAAGGTGCGCGGATGACCCCGCCCCCGGTGGCGCCCGCCGTGGTCGCCGACGTGCTCGACGCCCTCCCGCCGCGCCTGCGCAAGCGGGTCGACGCCGCGCTCGACAAGGCGGCGGCCTGGCAGGTCGTGGTCGACGGGGACGGGGCGCGGGCCGAGCTGGACGCCGACACCGCCCTCACCTGGGTGCTGCGCGGCGGGGTGCTCGCCTCGGCCGACGACCTGACCTGCACCTGCCTGCTCGCGCCCAAGTGCCTGCACCGGGGCGTCGCGGTCGCGGCGGCCGAGGTCGCCGAGGCCCCCGACACCGGAGCCCCGGCCGAGGTCGCGGCCCCCGTGGCGGAGGTCGTGGCGGAGTCCGGTCCGCCGCCGATCCGCGAGGACGAGCGCTCCGCCGCCGCCGTGCTGTGGGAGGCGTGCGCGACCGTGCTGCGCTCCGGCGCGTCCGGCAGCGGCGCGGTCGTGCGGGCCGGTCTGCTGCGGGCGGTGCACGTCGCCCGCGTCGCCGGCCTGCACCGCGCGTCGTCGGCGGGCCTGCGGATCGCCTCGATGCTGGCGGACGCGAGGGCGGGATCGTCCTCGTTCGACCGCGAGCTGCTCACCGCCGAGCTGGTCGAGCTGCTCCTGCTCTGCCACGACCTGCGCGCGGGCGTCCCCGTCGACCCGGCGGAGCTGCGCGGCACCGCCCGCCGCGAGTACCGCCCGATCGGGGCGCTGCGCCTGTACGGGCTGTGCACCGAACCGGTCGTGACCAGCTCCGGCTACGCGGGCGTGGTCACCCACCTGGTGGACGACAGGGGCGGCCTGTGGACCGTCCCGGCGATCCTGCCCGGTGGCCGGGAGCGGGTGGTCGCGGCGGCGGGCGGACCGGTGGCGATCGGCGAGTCCGGCCTGACCCAGGCCGGGCTCGGCCGCGGCGGCCTGCTGCTGTCCGGCGGCACCGCCTCCCCGGACCGCAGGCTGGGCGCGGGCAAGGCCGTGCGCGCGGT
>NZ_JBQGCX010000722.1:0-2640 GCF_052038725.1 Actinosynnema sp. | reverse complement strand
GCTGGCCGCGCTGGAGCTGCTCGGCGTCGTGGTGGTCAAGCCCGGCTCCGGAACGTACCTGCGCGGCGACGCCTCCGAGCTGCTGCCCAAGACGCTGAGCTGGGGGTTGATGCTCGGCGAGCCGCAGACCCAGGAGCTGATCGAGGTCCGCCACGGCCTGGAGACCTACGCGGTGCGGCTGGCCGCGAGCCGGGTCGGCGACGAGGAGCTGGAGCGGCTGAGCGGGTACGTCGACACCATGCGCGCCTCGGTCGACGACCTGGAGCGGTTCGTCGAGGCCGACATGATGTTCCACATGGACATCGGCCACATCGCGGGCAACGAGGTCCTGCACCACCTGCTGCAGAGCATCCGCTCGCTGATCCGGGTGTGGGTCGAGCGCGGCCTGCGCGACCGGCCGCACGCGGAGCTGTCGATCCAGGAGCACAGCCGGGTGCTGGAGGCGCTGAGGGCGCGGGACCCGCAGGCCGCCGCCGAGGCGATGGCCGCGCACATGACGACGGCGGGCCTGCGGCTGAGCAGCTCGCTGCCGTCCGGGGGCGCGCGGGCGGGCGACGCCTGACCCCACCTGTCCGGGCGGCGCCGCCGGACCCCCACCTTGATCCACTGTGGACTATCCACACGAAACCGCTCACACGTTCAGGTGTCCCCTGATAGAACGAAAGCAGGCCAACGGGACCTGCGAGGCGTAGCGCAGGGGGGAAGCCCGCTCACGCCTGAGCACATCCTCGTGGAGCGACATGTCCGGTGGGGGTTACCGCAGCGTGCCCGACGAGCTTCGGGGCACGGCCAGGAGCATCGGCGGCGCGGTGGACGGCGTCGTCGGCCCGCACTGGCGCCCGCCGTCGGGTGATTACGGGCACGCGGGCGTGCAGGCCGGCTGGGCCGACTTCATCGAGCGGGCCGTCCTGCGGGTGACGGAGCTGCGGGAGCGCGCCGAGGAGCACGGCCGGGAGCTGGAGGCGACGGCGGGCGCGTACGTCGAGCAGGAGCACCGGGTGTCGGCGCGGATGCGGGCGGTCGACGGGCAGGGCCCGGTCGGCGGGATCGCGGGCGGCGCGGTCAGCCCTGGCGGCGCGGGCGGGTCGGGCGTGACCGGCGGGATCAGCGGCGGCGCGGGTGTCACGGGTGGTGTCGCGGGCGGCGCGGGTGGTGACGTCGCGGGTGGGACCGTCGGCGCGGTCGGTTCGGGCGCGGTCGGTTCGGGCGCGGTCGGCGCGTCCACCGCCGCCGAGGGCCGGATCGGGCGCAGGTTGGGCGGTGGTCGGCGGTGAGCGCGCTCGGGCAGACCAGCGACCCCCGCGACCTGGTCCCCGGCCTCCCGGAGGCGATCGGCGCCGACCTGCGGCTGCTGGTCCAGGGCGTGCGGGCGGTGTCCGGCGCAGGCGCGGACCTCGGGTCGGTCGACGTGGCCGGGTGGACGGGCGAGGCCGCCGAGGCGTTCCGGGGCGCGTTCGGCGAGGAGCCGCCGCTGTGGCTCGCGGCCGTCGAGGAGCTCGGCGAGGGCGGTGAGGCGCTGGCCGACTACGCCGCGAAGCTGGTGTGGGCGCAGGCCGAGGCGCAGCGCGCGATCGAGCTGCACGCCGCCGCGAAAGCGCTCTCCCGCCTGGCCCGGTCGCACTTCCTGGCGCAGGTCGCGAGCGGCCTGGTCGGCACGTTCGCCGACCCGGCGGCCGGGGTGTTCCAGGAGGCCGAGCGCATCCTGCGGGCCGCGCGGGACGAGCTGGCCGAGGCCGGTGGGCGGGCCGCCGAGGAGCTCGGCCTGCCCGAGGGCCCGGACGGCAGGCACGGCAAGTCCGGCGGGACGAGGTTCGGCGACGGGATGGACCCGGCCTGGAAGAAGAAGCCGGCCGAGTTCGGCCACGGCGCCTCGCCCGGCCTGGACGAGGACTTCGCCGAGGGCGCCACCGCCCTGCTCGACCTGCTGGGCGTCGACGTGCCCACCGGCGAGTGGTCCGGTGAGGCCGAGGCCAGGGTCTGGGGCGTCGACGGCGAGGGGTCGTTCGACGACGGCCTCCTCTCCGGTGACGGGCGGTACGGCGTCGACGTGCTGGGCGCGGGCGCGCGGGCCGACGCCAAGTGGGGCGCGAGCGGCATCACCGCGACCGCGAGCGCCGAGGCGTACCTGGCGAAGCTGGAGGCGTCCGGCCAGGTCAGGATGGGTGAGCACGCCTCGGCGTCGGGCAGCGCCACCGGCTACGTCGGCGCGACGGGCTCGGGCCGGTTCACGCTCAACGCCTCGGGCGCGCGGGCCGAGGTGGACGCGTTCGCGGGCGCGCGGGCCAAGGCCGAGGGCAGCGTGGAGGCCGCGGGCATCGGGGTCGGCGGCACGGC
Organism: Actinosynnema sp.; assembly: GCF_052038725.1. Lineage (NCBI taxonomy): Bacteria > Bacillati > Actinomycetota > Actinomycetes > Pseudonocardiales > Pseudonocardiaceae > Actinosynnema > Actinosynnema sp. The sequence continues at coordinate 306 of NZ_JBQGCX010000722.1, read as the reverse complement.
CGAGGCGTGGGCGGGCGCGGGGCTGACGGCGGACGCCCAGCTCGGCCTGGGACCGGACGGCAAGTTCCACGTCGGCGGCTCGTTCGGCGCCGGGCTCGGCCTCGGCGGCAAGCTGGGGTTCGAGTTCACCGTCGACCCGAGGGCCGTGGTGTCGACCGCGGCCGACGCGGCGGGCGCGATCGGTGACGGGCTGAGCGCGGTCGGTGGCGCCGTGGACAATGCCGGGAAGCAGGTGACGAGGTTCTTCGGCGATCTGTTCTAGCGGCGCCCGCCGACGATCAAGTCCGCAGTGGACCGCGGGTCCAC
>NZ_JBQGCX010000721.1:0-3149 GCF_052038725.1 Actinosynnema sp. | reverse complement strand
CAACTCCCGCACCACCCGCCGGGTCTCGTGCAGCGGGGTCGTGCCGGAAGCCGTTGCCGCGTCGAGGATCCACCCGAGGCGGGCCCCGATGCCGCGCACCCGCTCCTCGGCCTCCCGCGCCGACGCGCCCTCGCGCTCGCGGGCCACCGACGCGATGACCCCGCCCCCGCTGACCACCGGGTCCGGCGCCCACAGCACGCCGCGCGCGTGCAGCAGGTCGGCGGTCGCGTCGTGGTCGAGCTGGTTGTTGGCGGCCCCGACGACGGCCGCGCAGCGCAGGTCCCCGACGATCCCGGCGGTGAGGACGCCGCCGACCGCGCACGGGACCAGCACGTCCACGTCCGCGACCAGCGCCTCCTCCGGGGAGACCCAGGCGGCGCCGAGGGATTCGGCCAGCGCGCGGCGCGAGGTGTCCACATCGGACACCACGAGCCGGGCCCCGGCCGCCGCGAGGCGCCGGGCCACGAGCGCGCCCACGTGCCCGAGCCCGTGCACCGCGAAGCTCAGCGCGGACAGGTCCCGACCCGGCCACAGGTGCGCGCGCACCGCGTCGAGCGCCGCGCCGACCCCGAGCGCGGTGGGCACGGACGAGTCGCCGCTGCCGCCCTCCGCCTCGGGCCTGCACAGCACGTGCCGGGTGCGCCGCCCGATGCCGACCATGTCGGCGGGTCCGGTCCCGACGTCCGGGCCGGTCACGTAGTCGCCGCCGAAGCCCTCCACCAGGTCGCCCACGTCGGCGAGCAGGTCGGCGCGCGGCCCGGCGAACCCCGGTTCCAGCGCCACGACGGTCTTGCCGCCGCCGTGCCGCAGCCCGGCGAGCGCGGCCTTCTCCGTCATCGCCGCCGACAGCCGCACGGCGTCGGCGACCCCGTCCCGCCAGGTCGGGTACGCCCTGACGCGGCAGCCGCCCAGCGCGGGGCCGAGCCGGGTGGAGTCGACGCTGATCGCGATCACCTGGCCGCTGCGGCGACCGCGCTCGACCACCAGCCGCTCGGGCGCGGCGCTGCCGGTTCCGTCCATCGGGTCCACCTCTCGTCGGTTCGGTCCAACGCCGAGAGGCAAGCAGGAAGGTCGGTGACACGACGCGCGCGCCGAACGATGTTCGGCAGCGGCCGGTCCAGCGCCCGGTGGCCGAACTCCGTTCGGCGGGGTCAGCGGGTTCCGGCCTCGCCGTTCGGCTCGACCTCCCAGCGCCGGGTGTGGTCGTAGACGATGGAGGTGCGGAAGCCGACGACCTCCTTGCGCTTGCTGAACCGGTCCATCATCAGCGCGTGCATGTCCTCCACGGAGGCCACCGCGACGTGCACCAGGAAGTCGTCGCCGCCGCCGAGCACGAACACCGAGAGCACCTCGGGCTGCTGGAGGGCGAACGCCTCGAACGCGCGGATCACCTCGCGGCTGAGCGGCCGGACCTGGAACGCGATCAGGGCCTGCACACCTCGCCCGATCCGGGTCAGGTCGACCTCGGCGTGGTAGCCGGCGATCGTGCCGCTCTGCTCCAGCGCCCTGGTGCGCACCAGCGTGCTCGACGGCGCGAGCCCGATCCGCGCGGCGAGCTGCCGGTTGGTCAGCCGCGCGTCGGCCTGCAGCTCCCGGATGATCGACCTGTCCCGCTCGTCCACGCCCACCCCGTTCCCGCCGAGGCCGCCACGGGCCACGACCAGCCACCGCACTGGCGGCCGATCCTCGCGCACCGGCGTCGGGGGCGGTGACCGGGGGTGCGCGTGGTCAGGCGGGGGACAGCTCCACGACCAGCAGCAGGGCGGTGAAGGCGAACTGCGCGACGCCGAGGGAGCAGCCCGCGACGGCGGTCCAGTCCAGTCGGTAGGCGCGGTCGGTGGCCATGGACAGCACGGCCAGCGCGAGCGCGACGCCCGCGGTCCACAGGGCGCCGAGGGGGAACAGCCAGCTGATCAGGGCCAGTCCCAGCGCGAGCGGGCCGAACCAGGCCGCGGCCCCTGGCCGGTCCTTCGCCGGGCGGCTGCGCGGCAGTTCCACGTTCCCACTCCCCTGCGGGCACCGGGCGGACAGTGATCAACCTAGCGGCGCGGGCGGGCGCGGCGCGCGGCGGGCGCGGAGAACGGCCGCCCCACCGGGGTGGGACGGCCGTTCAGCGCGTCACGCCCTGCCCGTGGGCTCCCCGGAGGACTTGCCGGGATCGGTCTCGACCTCGGTCCTCGCCGGGGCGGTGGCCGTGGCGGTCGCGCCGGGCGCGGCGATCGCGCCCTCGCCCGCAGCGCCCTCACCCGCAGCGCCCTCGCCCGCCGTCGAGCCCTGCTGGCCCTTCACGTAGGTCGGGTGCAGCTGGACGGGCTTCTTCTCCCGCTTGCTGCGCGCCTTCAGGTTCAGGAACTCCACCAGGACGGAGAACGCGATCGGGCCGTACACGTAGCCCTTGGCGATGTGCTGGTCCAGGCCCTCGGCGATCAGGCTGCCGCCGATGAGCAGCAGGAACGACAGGGCCAGCATCTTGACCGTGGGGTGGCGGTTGACGAAGTCGCTGATCGCGCCAGCCGACAGCAGCATGATGGCCATGGCGACCACGACGGCGGCGATCATGATTCCGAGCTCGTCGACCATGCCGACGGCGGTGATCACCGAGTCGAGCGAGAACACCACGTCCAGCACGAGGATCTGCGCGATCACCGAGGCGAACGAGACGGTCTTGCTGGACTTGGCGTGGTCGCTGCCCTCCAACTGCTCGTGGATCTCGTAGGTGGCCTTGCCCAGCAGGAACAGGCCGCCGATGAGCAGGATCAGGTCGCGCCCGGAGATCTCCTGGCCGAGCACGGTGAACAGCGGCGCGGTCAGGCCGATCACCCAGGACAGCGACGCGAGCAGGATCAGCCGGGTGACCAGCGCGAGCGAGAGGCCGATGGTCCTGGCCTTCTTCTGCTGGTCGGCGGGCAGCCGCCCGGCGAGGATGGAGATGAACACGATGTTGTCGATGCCGAGCACGATCTCCAGCAGCAGCAGGGTGCTGAAGGCGATCCACAGCTCGGGGCTGAGCATCCATTCCATGCGGGGTCCGGTCCGTCCTCACGTTGTGCTCGGGGTTGGGTTGGCACCGCGCCGGGTGGGTCCGGCGCGGTGGTGCTCGGGGGTCGCCCTCGGCGGGGCGTGGTGGTGGCGCGCGCCGGGACGCGGGC